>JAKBAP010000269.1 GCA_021808995.1 Planctomycetota bacterium
AGATTCATGAAAGGGGCAAGTCGTTTGGTAAGATCCTTTCAGGGAGCGATCGCCATGAAGAGCGAGTCCATCACGCGGCGTTCGTTTGGCGAGGGGGCGATGATCGCGGCGGCCACGGGGGCGCTTTTGGGTGCTCCGGCGGCGGCTCGGGCGGGGTCGGCGGCCGAGCGGGTTCGGCTGGGGATCATTGGCGCGGGGAGCCGCGGCAACCAGCTCCTGGATTCGTTCCTGCCCATCCCGGAAGTCGACCTTGTCGCCATCGCCGACGTCGACGACCACCACGCCGGCGAAACCGCCGACCGGGTCAAGAAGGCCAAGGGCAATACTCCCACGACGGCCCGCGATTATCGCGCGATGCTCGATCGCAAGGACCTGGACGGCGTCATCATCGCCACCCCAGACCACTGGCACGCCCTTCCCGCCATCCAGGCCGTCCTCGCGGGCAAGGACGTCTACGTCGAGAAACCCGTCGGCCACAACGTCGCCGAGGGCCAGGCCATGGTCCGGGCCGCCCGCAAGACCAACCAGATCATGGCCGTCGGCACCCAGCAACGGTCATCGACCCACTTTCAAAAGGCCGTCGAAATCGTCCAGTCGGGAAAGCTCGGCAAGGTCTTCTGGGTGCAAACCTGGAACTTCGAAAACATCAGCCCGGTCGGCATGGGGAAATATCCCGATGGCGAGGCCCCTTCCTACGTGGATTACGACCGCTGGCTCGGCCCAGCGCCTGGCCATGCGTTCAATCCCAATCGGTTTCACCTGCTCTTTCGCTGGTATTTCGACTATGCCGGCGGCATGATGAGCGACTGGGGAGTCCATTTGAACGACATCGTTCTCTGGGCCCTGAACGCCAAGGGGCCAAATTCGGTCTACGCCTCTGGCGGGGTCCGAACCACCGACGATGACCGCGACACGCCCGATACCCTCCAGGTCGTCTACGAATTCCCCGGTTGTACCCTCACCTATTCGATGCGCAAGGGGAACGGGCTGCGGCTCAATGGGCACGACTATGGGATCTTGTTTTGCGGGACCGACGGCAGCCTGATGCTCGACCGGAGCGGCTTCGAGGTGATTCCCGACACCGTTGTCCTTCCCTATGGCATCAAGCGCGCCCACGGCGACCACCCGATCCGCAAGATCGGCCTGAAGCACGAGACCGCCAAGGGGGTCGACGGTCAGGACGCCCATGTTCGCAACTTTCTCGATTGCATGAAATCGCGCGCCCGGCCGACCTCCGACATTGAGATCGCTCATCGCTCGACCAACACCTGTCACCTGGGCAACATCGCCTACAAGATCGGTCGTCGGCTCGAGTGGGACCTCGCTTCCGAGACGATCAAGAACGACCCCGAGGCGAACTTGCTCCTCAGGCGCGAGGCCCGCGCGGGCTTTGAGCTTCCGACCGTTTGACACGCATCACCACAACCAAGACCCCAAGGCGAGTCTCCATGAATCGACGGACGGGAGCCATCCTGCGGAGAACCGGTCTCGTGCTTGAGGTTCTCGGCGTCATTGGCATCATGGGCCAGCAACCCGAAAAGTCCAAGCTCGTGACGGTTCCAATGATCGGCACGATCTCGCCGGCGTGGTGTGCTCTGGCGGTGGGCTTTGTCTTGTGGCTGGCGGGCACGATTCTCTTTTTCAGGGCCCGACAAGGGCCGATGTCACCGACCCGATGAGCCAGGGCGGGTTTCGCTCTGGCCAAATCGGGCCGAGCAGGCTAAAACCCCGTCTACCATGGGTTTCCCGCTCATCCAGGGCCATGCCATGCCCGCTCCAGACCCGGAACCTAGGAAGCCTAGGGGATTTCATGATTCCGCGCGCGGTCTGGGCGCGTTTCCGTGGGGTTTCCTGGGGGCGATTGGCCTGATCGTCGTGGTCGAGCTGACGATGGGGACGTGGGCGAATCGGTCGGGACCCTCGTCACAGCTCGCTCTTTCCTGGTCGTCCTCCTGTCGGGCCGCCGGCGAGCCTGAGGCGAGGGCCGAGGTCGTTTGCTTTGGCGATAGTCTGGCCAAGCTCGCCATCGTGCCACGCGTTCTCGAGCATGAGCTGGGCCTGTCGGCCTACAACCTGTCGGTGCTGGCGGGTCAGGCACCCGGGAGTTTCATGCTGCTCAAGCGGCTGCTCGAGAGCGGCCACCGACCGCGCGCGATCCTGGTCGACTTCGCCTGCCCGCTCCTCTCCGTCCCGCCGGGGCGTAATCTCGATTGCTGGGCCGAGATCGCGGATGGCGGCGACTGTCTCGACCTGGTGGTGCGTGGGGGAGAGCCCTGGCTGGCGGCGGAGATCACCGCGCGGACGATTCTGCCATCGTGGCGCGTTCGGGCGGGCTTCCGGACGAGGCTCGGGCTCGAGCCCGTCCGTGTCCCTGGACCCGAGGGAGCGATCCTAACGCGAAACTGGCTCGTCAACCAAGGTGCCCAGGTCGCGCCTAAAGCCTTCCTGCCGGTCGCGGGCGCGCTCCCCGAGCCGTATACCGGCGGGAGCTGGGCCTGGCGGCCCGACCCGACCAATGAACGATACGTCGATGCGTTCCTTGGCCTCGCGGAATCGCGTGGAATCCCGGTCTTTTGGCTCATTCCCCCCTCTCGCCGGGAACGGATCGAGCGGCTCGGCCCGGCGGGGGTCGCGGCGGCCCATGCTCGCTTCGTCGCCCAACGGCTGGCGCGATTTCCAGGCCTCACCGTGCTCGATGGTCAACGACTGCGCTGGGATGATTGGGGATTTCGCGATCCAACCCATCTCAATCGCGACGGCGCGATCGCGTTTAGCCTCGCCGTCGCGCGGGCCATCCAGGCGCTGATCCCGAACCACCATGGTCCCCGGTCCGTCGACCTGGCCCAGACACAGGCAAGACGGACGCCCGGCCTCGAATCACTGGTGGAAGACCTCGATCAATCACGGGCCATACTGGCCGATGGCGGCCCCAGAGACTAAACAGAGGTATCCCAAGGATGGCGGATCACGACCAGACGTCCTCTCCCGGCCCAGACGGTTCGCGGCTCGAGCTCGCCTCGCGAATCCCTCCCCCACACTGGATCTTCCGGCAATCGATCGATCCTGGAATCGAGCGAGCCGAATCACCAAACTCCTCCGACTCGGGAAGGTCCCGCGTGGTCGACGTGGTCTGCTGTGGGATGTATCGCGCGTGCTCGACCTGGCAATACGAGGTGGCTGCCCACCTGGTCGAGCACAAGACGGCCGGCGAGCGGGTGGGATACCAAAGCGGCGCCGACTACCAGACACTTACGGACGGTCGCCAGGGTCGACCCATGCGCTCTCGCGTGCTCAAGTCGCACGACGCCGCCCCCTCGCTCGGTCGGGCTCTCACCCACGGCCATGCGGTTGGTCTCTACTCCTATCGCGACCTGCGCGACGTGGTCTTTTCGCTGATGCATAAACGAGGGCTCTCGTTTCGCGGGCTGGTTCGCCAGGGGATGATTCCGCGAATCCTGGCGAACGACCGATTCTGGACGAGGCGTCCTGGGGTTTTAGTTCAGCGCTACGAGGATCTTCTCGCCGAGCCTGGGGCGGGGGTCGCGGCGATCGCCGCCCATCTTGGAATCGAGCTCGATCCGGGCGAGGCCGATCGGATCGCGGCGGAATACTCACGCGAGGCGAATCGATCACGGGCGCGGGCCCTGGCGCATCGGTTGCACGAGGCGGGCGTGGACCTACGAAACGCGGCAAGCATTCAGATTTGCGATCCCGGGACGCTCCTACACTGGAACCACCTGCGCGAATCGGGCGATGGCTCATGGCGGGCGCTCGCGACACCGAGGCAGCTCGCGATTCTGGACCGGCTATGCGGGCGCTGGCTCGAGACTCATGGCTATGCCCGTGTCCACGCCCCGGCGGACGCGACGATCAGCCTTCGCGAACGAATCGAGGACGCCGTCGACCTCGCCCTGGGCCAAGCGAGATTCCTCATGGGAGACCTGTCGGCCAGGCTGCCCAGGCTCGCCAGCGTGATCAAGCGTCTTGTCCGTGTCAAGGACGCCGCCGGAGCGACCGCCTGGAGCGAGTCGCCAGCCGGGAGCGGGCAGCGGGCGCGGAATTCAAGCGCGGTCGAGCACGATTGAAACGATCCGCCCCATTTGATTGCCCTCAGTGATCGGGCTTGGCGGAGACCCATGGGCTCTTGGGATATTCTTGCTTGAGCCGCTGGGCGAACTCGTCCGCGCGGCTGTCCTGCTTGAGCTGGCGAAAGAGAACCTCGATCTGATGGAGGGCTCGGGGATGCTCGACCCGATCCTTGCCATAGAGCAGGTCGGTGTGGAGATAAGCCAGAAGGGCGTCCTTGGGGCGGTTGGCCGCGCGAAGGCAATCGCCGAGGGTGTTATAGGCGGGTGCCTGGGCCTCGGCGTCCTCGGGGGGGCTTTCGAGGATGACCTCGCGGGCGAGCGATTCCGCGAGCTTGTAATCCTTGAGCCCGGCCATGCACTCGGCCTTGGCCAGGACGGCGGCTCTGCGTCTAGCGGAGCCCTTGGGGGCGGCGGCGATCAGGCTGTCGAGCTCGCCCTGGGCTTCCCGGAATTTGCCCTGCTTGGCGAGTAGCTTGGTCTTGAGCACGGTCGCGCGTTCCGCGGCGGCCGGGATCTTGGCGATCTCCGCGATGGTGGAGGCCGCCCCCGCGTAATCGCCGGTGTGAAGCTGTAATCGAACCAGGGCGTCCCGGGCCAGGGTAATTTGCCGGCTGTTGGGGTATTTTTGGATATAGGCCTTGAGCTTATCCAGGGCGTCCTTGGCACGATCGGGCTCGATTAGCGCGAGCTCGGTCAGCGCGAGCGCCTCGCGAACGAGAGCGGCCCTGAGCGGGAGGGGCTTATCGGTGGATTCGCCGACGGCCTTGTGAAACAGGTCGATGGCCTCGAGAAGCTGGCCCCCGGTTTGCCGCGATTCGGCGATCTGAAACGACGCTGACTGGCCGTCGTATCGAATCGACGCGATCTGCTCGACGGGGACCGAGACCGGGCCGGCCCCGACCTGAACCACGACCTCGGTCGGCGATTCCGTTTGAATCTGTCCCCGCACACGCCCGCCGATCGCCTGCTTGACCGTCGAGCCAGGGACCAGAATGACCTCGTCGCCGAGGACCGCTGACGACGAAACCACCGTCATCAGGAACCCAAGCGCCAGGACGAGTCCGTGCCCGAGACCCCTCGCCGGGCGACCGAGTCGCCTGGTCGAGGTCTCGACCCGGAAGACGGGAGCTGTCGCCGGTTTTTGATTGGGTGTCGCTCGCGATTTCATGGGAGTGAGAGCCTCTCTGACGGTTGAATGGCTAGCTGGTGCGCAGGCGACCGAGCAGGTCCTGGTACTTGGCTTTCATGTCCGATCCGCCCACCGTGGGCGAGAGCCGCATCACCCCCATCAAGGTCTGCCGCGCCTTGAGGACGTCGTTTCGTTTGTAATGGACCCAGGCGACGTGATACCAGACGTCGTAGTAGAACGGCGGCCGGGGCTTGAGCCCTTCAACCTGCCGCGCGAGCCGATTCCAGTGGGCGAGGGCCTTGTCCCAGGCGGTGTTGTCACCCTTGCGGCTCGACTCGGCGACCGCCTCGAGGATCAGGCCCTTTTCGATGATTGGCTCGACGAATCGCTTGTTCTGGGTGATCAGGTCGTCGACGAGCGAGGTGGCGTCGTCGAGCTTGCCGTTCATTCGCAGGGCGGACGCGAGCTTGAGCTTGGTGTGGAGCAGCCTACGCGAGGCATTTGGCTGCTGCATGAAGGTCGGATTGTTGGCGAATTCCTCGAGCACGCGATGATAGACCTTTTCGGCCTCGGACGCTTCCTCGAGCGACAAGAGCGCGTCGCCCGCCCACTGGAGCGACTCGTAAGTCTGCCCGACCTTGCTGCCGACCAGGGTCATCAGAAACGCCTTATACGAGCCGCGGGTCCGCGCCAGCGCGGCCATGTCGCCCTTGTCATGGAGCTTCACGAGCTCGCCTTCGAGCAGTTTACCAAGCTTAAAATAGAGCTGGGCCTTGGTCGACGCGCCGCCGGCCTGTTCGAGGGCCTTCATCGCGACGATCGCCTGGTCCATCTGATTGGCCGCGATATGGGCGGTGAGCGACGCCTCCATCAGCCGGGCGTACGACGCGCCCGTGCGCTGAGTCTGAGCCTTGACCACGGGAGCTAGAAGCGCGAGCGCCTCGGTCGGCTTGCCCAGTTCGGTGAGCACGATCGCCAGGTCGCCGACATTGCCGACAAGGCCGGGGTCGGTCTGAGGGGCCTTGGCGTCCACGCGGGCGCGGAGTGATTCGCGCAGCAGGTCGACGGCCATCTGGCCTTCCTTGGCCGCCATGGTGGCGTCCCCTCCGCGATCGAGCTCGCGGCTCTTGGCCCAGTGGGCGACCCCCAGGCGATTGCGGGATTCGATCCATTTCGACGATCGCTTGCGCACGGCCCCGAGGGTGGCGATGGCCTTGTCGTACTCGCCGCGGCCGCTGTAAATCTGCCCCAGGTTCATCCTGGCGTCGTCCCCTTCCTCGCGGTCGGGCCAGGTCTGGGCGGCGTATTCGGCGATGTCGATCAGGCGCGCGATGTCGCTTTTCCGGTCGACCTCGTGATAGGTATTGTAGGCGTCGGCCAGGGCCTGCATCGCGATCGCGGTCGCCTTGCCCGAGAGCCCCCCCTGGGGATACCGACGGGCTAGGTGCTCCGCGAGCACGTCCGCTTCATAATATTGCCTATTCATATAATAGCAAAACGCCAGATTGTAGCGGGCGAAGTTGACCTTGTCGACGTCGTGGAGGGCCTCGGCCTTTCCGATGGCGGCCCGGAGCACGGCGATCGCGCGCTCCCATTCGTGCGAGGCGATCGCCTCCTCGGCGTGGTCGATCGCGTCGGCATAGGTGAGGCGGCTGATCTCCTCGGCCTTCATCGCGAGGCTGGGCTTGTATTTCTTGAGCAAGGTCAGGGCGTCGTTCTTATAGGGCGAGGCGAATCGGACGACCTGCGAGAGCGAGTCGACGATTTCCTTGACGGCCTTGGGACGGTCCTTGGCACCGATCGTTGGCATCTGGAGGTCGATGTTCTTGGCCAGTTCATAGAGCACTCCTAGCCCCTCGCGCGAGCGCCTCTCGTCGCGCTGGCTGTAGATCCGCAGCCAGTTCGCGGCCTGGTCGGCCGCCAGGGCGTATTCCTTGCGCTTGCCCAAGGCCACGATGTAGAAATAGCCGACGAATCGCTGGAGCGCGTGCAGACGGGGATCAGGGTGATCGAGGAGGGTCTTGTAGATCCCAATCGCCGAGCCGACGTCCCCCTGTTCCTCGAAACATTTGGCCTGCCACATCTGGGCGGCCAGGCCCACGTTCTGGGTGCGGTAGTTCTTGTAGAGGTTTTCAAACTCGGCC
>JAKBAP010000270.1 GCA_021808995.1 Planctomycetota bacterium
TGAAACTCGCGCGCGAGATCGAGCTCGAGGGGCGTCCGCTGGCGGTCGCCGCGTGGGACGGTGGTTTCGTGGTGCTCGCGCAGCCTGGCGGCGACCGGCGGCATGTCGAGCAGGGCTGGTGGCAGGCCTATGATCGCGAGGGCAACGCCAAGGGGGGCCGACAGGCCACCGGGTTTTATCCCCGTGACCTCGCCGTCTCGCCCGATGGAGCCCGGCTCATGGTCGTGTGCGCGGGCCGAGCGGCCGGCGACACGAAAAAGCCCTTGCCGAGCTTCGAAATCCTCGAGCCCGTCGTGGGAACCGAGGCCGTCCGCGTGCTGGGGCGCGTGGAGTGGGACGGGGATCTCGAGCCGTTTCGATTGGTGCTCTCGTATGATGGATCAGGCGCGCTCGTGGTGATGTCGGCCGCCGGCGTGAGCCTCGCGCTGGATCTGACCAGTCTCGATACCCCAAGGGCGATCGGTCGAATTCCTCTCGGCGAGACCGAGACCCCACGCCCCTCACGCTCCGAGCATGGCGACTGGATCATGGTCCCCGTGACGGCCCATTCGTGCGCGATCGCCCTGGATCTGCCGGATTCGCCCGCGGTTCGATCGCTTGAATCGGCCCGGGGCGACTATGTGGTGTGCGCTCGCGAGCGGGACTCGGTGCTCGAGGTCTCACGCGCGGATCCCTTGGCCCCGCTGGGGCGATTACCGCTCTGGGGGCCGTTCAACCTGGGCCGCACCCGACCAACCGACCTGGACCTCGACCCCACCCGGGGACTGGTCGCCGTCGCGACCCGAGCAGGCGCGATCCACCTGGTCGAGCTCGCCCGAAACAGCCCCGATCCCAGGCGGGATTAAGTAGTGCCGACATCCTGGAAGGGACGATCCACGCCAACCGGGTTTCTGGAAAAGACGCCCTTCCCGGCACTCCATTCGACCCACCGTCTTGACGGCCGCTCGACAGTGTGCAAAATGGCACCTGTCGCTCGGGAGATGGAGTGGGATTGTTCGATTGGCTGGGGTTGGTGTCGAAGGTGTCGTCCCTGCGTGATGAGGTTTCCCGCGATTGGATTCCCTGACGCCCGAGGAACGTAGTAAGCGGATGGCGATGGTCCGGGGGAAGGATACTCGGCCAGAGATGATTGTCCGACGCCTGGTGCATGGTTTGGGTTATCGGTATCGGCTCCATTCGCGGACGTTGCCTGGCCACCCGGATCTGGTTTTCGCGTCCCGAGGGAAGGTGATTTTCGTGCATGGCTGCTTCTGGCATCGGCATCGAAAGGGATGCCCGCTGACGCGAATGCCGAAATCACGGCTGGAATTCTGGCGTCCCAAGCTTGAGGAAAACCAAAGGCGGGATCGGCGGACCCGGAAAGCGCTCAGGGAACAAGGTTGGGACTACTTGATTATTTGGGAATGTCAGGTCACGGACGCGAGGAAACTCACTCGGCGCATCCGTGAGTATCTAGGATGACGCCAATGCGTTCCGTGGAATTGTTCGCGGGGGCCGGGGGGCTTGCCTTGGGCCTTGCCGAGGCTGGTTTTCGTCACGAGGCCGTGGTTGAACGGGACCAGAACGCCTGTGGAACCATTCGAGAGAACACGAAACGCGGTGTCATCGACTGGCCGCTCTTCGAGGTCGACGTCCGGAACTTTGATTATTCGTCATACCGAGGCGGGATCGACCTGCTCGCGGGCGGCCCTCCCTGTCAGCCGTTCTCGATCGGCGGCAAGCACCGCGGTTTTGGCGACACGCGAAATATGTTTCCCGAGGCCATTCGCGCCGTCCGGGAACTGAAACCCAAGGCGATTTTGTTCGAGAACGTGAAGGGGCTCCTGCGTGAGTCGTTCGCGAAGTATTTCGAGTACATCGTACTCCAGATCACCTACCCGGAGGTCGAACACAGGCCGAACGAGGATTGGTCCGATCATCTTTCTCGGTTAGAGGAGTACCACACCCGGGGCAAGCATGACGGGCTTTGCTATCGCGTTGTCTTCCGGCTGCTCAACTCGGCCGATTATGGGGTGCCGCAGCGTCGGGAGCGCGTGATCATCGTCGGCTTTCGGTCCGATCTCGGCGTTGACTGGTCATTTCCCCCCGCCACCCATTCGCGCGACGCCCTCTTACGAGATCAATGGGTTACCGGCGACTACTGGGAACGGCACCGAGTGCCGGTGAAAAAGCGGCCGCCGGTTCCCGAATCCATCCGTCGTAAGCTCGATTTCGGGTGGTTCGGCCCGACCACGGAACCTTGGCGTACCGTGCGGGACGCGCTGCGAGGGCTGCCTGATCCCGAGTCGTCTCGTGGAGACGGAGGCTTCCTCAACCATCGCCTGGTGCCGGGCGCAAGGTCGTATGCCGGCCACACGGGAAGCCCACTGGACGAGCCTGCGAAAACCTTGAAGGCCGGTGACCATGGGGTCCCGGGAGGGGAAAACATGATGGCTCTCGAGGATGGTCGAGTGCGGTATTTCACCGCGCGCGAGTCCGCGAGAATTCAGACGTTTCCCGACGATTACGGGTTTTTCGGATCGTGGACCGAGAGCATGCGCCAGATAGGCAACGCGGTTCCCGTCATGCTGGCGAAACGGATCGGTGGGGACGTGGCCCGCGGATTGGAGGCCGTGGGGTGAGCAACAAGCCAACGACCGCGGACGAGATCGTCGCGGATCCGCGTCAGGGACTCGAGCAATTAGCCGCCGAGGCCGATAAGCCGAATGTGAGCCCGGGCACCCGGAATCGACTGAGAGCGGAGCTGAGCAAGGTCGTCGAGGAACTGGGACGTCTCCTCATGGTCCTTGATCCGATTCGGCAACCCACATCGGTGTTTGATCCCGGCAACCCCAAGGTGGTTGGACGTTTCATCGCGCTCGCGCTCGTGGCCCAACCTCTCCATCCCCTGGCCGAGATCGGCCGATTCTATGGGGCTGGGGTTTACGCCATCTATTACAGGGGGGCTTTTCCCTTCTACGAGAAGCTATCCCGCTCCGAGACCCCGATCTATGTTGGCCAGGCATCCCCCGCGATCAACAACGCCAGGACCCCGGTCGAGCAGGGCGACAAGCTGTGTCGTCGCCTGGATGAGCACCGTAAAAACATTGGCAAGGCGACCGGCACCCTGGACATCGGGGACTTCGCCTTCCGTTCCTTGGTCGTCCAGAGCGGCTGGGAAACCGCCGCCGAGGACTATCTGATCCACCTATTTCGGCCTATTTGGAATAACGAAACCAGGATTCTTTACGGCCTTGGCAAGCATGGCGACGACCCCAAGGTACGGTCCAACAAACGTTCCCCCTGGGACACCCTGCATCCGGGGAGGCTCTGGGCGGCGGGCAGCAACCTCTCCGATTCCAAGACGACGGAGCGAATACTCGAGCAATTAGACGCTCACTTCGCCACTTATCCGGTATTCAGCGATTTGAATTCCGTGCTTGTTGGCTTTATCGAGGAGCTCAGGCAAATCTAGCGAAGGTCCAGTCCCTCGTCGGCCTGTGCTCCTCACGGATTATTCTGGCGAAAGCTGGCGATGTGGTTGAATGGAGCGCGTGGGCGACGACTGACCCTGGGGGCTCATACGCGGACGGTGGGGATGTTGAAAACGCTTGCGTGGGGCTGGATCGAGGGTATCGTCGGCTTTGGGCTCTTCGTGGCGGGCGCGGCGAAGGCGCTTCCGTCCGCGATTGCGCGGCGGTTGGGCGAGGTGATCTGGCAGTTCGAGCGGGTCGCGGTGAGTGGGTTTTTCGTGACGACCGCGGCCGGGCTGTGCATGGGAGCGGCCGCGTGGATGCAGACTTACCGGATGCTGGTCACCCATGGGGCGGAGTCGACCCTGCCCAGCTTTCTGGCGGTGGCCGTGTTGGTGGAGATCGGGCCGCTCCTGGCGGGATTGCTCGTGGCGGCGCGGATGGGTGCGGGGCTGGCGGCCGAGCTGGCGACCATGGTGCTCAATGAAGAAATCGACGCGAGGAGGGCGCTCGGGGTCGATATCATGGCGTCGCTGGTCGCGCCCCGGGCGATCGCGTGCCTGGCCGCCGTCCCATTACTGACGATCGTGATCGACGCGGCCGCGGTTGGCGGGGGGCTCGCGGCCGAATCGGTCGCCGGGCGGATGTCGCCGGCCCTCTACTGGAGCAAGTCGCTGGTCTTTCTCAGGATGGCGGATGTCGTGCCGGCCACTCTGAAAACGGCGGTGTTTGGCTTCCTGATCGCGACCTCGGCTTGCTGGACCGGGTTGAATTCGGGACGATCAACCGAGGACGTGGGCCGCGCGGCCATCCGCGGCGTGGTTCGGGGGGTGACGGTGGTGTTTGTCGCGAACGTGCTCTTGATTCCGATCATCCAGGCCGGGGTGGCGGCGCTGGGGTGGCGGTCGTAGGCCGCCGTGAGGGATGCACCATGAAGCGCGCGATTCCGGTGGGACGGCTGGCGGTCAGCGTGGGATTCATCGTGATCGTCGTGGGCCTGGGGGGCCTGGGTCTTTCGCAGGTGGCGAAGCGCCAGTGGCGTACGCAACCGACGTTTCGGGTCGGGGCCTTGTTTCCCTCGATTGGCGGGCTTGAGGTCGGCCATCGCGCTCGGATTCAAGGGATCGACGCCGGCCTGGTCGAGCAGGTGATCCCACCCCAGGTGCCTGGCGGGCCGGTCGAGGTCGTGCTCAGGCTCGATGATCGGCTGCGGGGTCTGGTGCGGGTGGACGCCCGGGCCAAGATCGTGGCCGAGGGGTTGGTCGGGGCCAAGGTCGTCGAGATCGTCCCGGGCCGTCCCGACGCCTCGATGCTCGATGGCGACGCCCGGATCGCGGCCGAGCCCGTGACGCTTCCCTCCGACCTGCTCGCGCGGGCCCAGGGGGTGATCGAGCGGGTTGAGAAGGCGGCCGCCGCGGCCGAGCGCGGACTCGAGGAAACGACGGCCCTGGTCCAGTCGATCCGCGAAGGGAAAGGGACACTGGGCAAGTTGGCCCGCGACGACGAGCTCTATGATCGCCTGACCATGGTCGCCCGCCGCGGCGATCGGGCGTTGGGCGCTCTCGACGACAACCTGAGCGCCCTCAAGGAGACCTGGCCGCTGTCCCGGTATTTCGATCGCCGGGCGTATCTCGATCGCGAGCGCTTGCTCTATCGGCCAAACGCGACGCGAGCGAGCCAGACGCTGCCGGCCGACGCGCTCTTTGAATCCGACCACGCCCTGCTGACGGTCGCCGGCAAGAAACGGCTGGACGAGACCGCCCGCTGGTTCAAGGGGGTCGCTCGGCCCAGCTCGGACGTGGTGATCGCGGCCTTTACCGACGACCACGCCAGGGACGATCAGGATCTTGGCGAGATTCTGACCCAGGCCCAGGCCGACGCGATTCGCGATTATCTGGTCGCGAAGCACGCGATTGCCTCGGTTGGTTGGTTTCGCGGACGGAAAGTCGCGGCGGTGGGTTTTGGCTCGCACATCCCCCGCGCGGCCCCCACGCCAGCGCCCGACACGCCCCCGAGACATGTCGAGATCATCGTCTTCACGCCGTCCACCTAGCGGGTTTCTCACGGTGTGGACCCCAGGCACGCCCATGGGATGACGATCCCTTCAAGACCCCGACCAACGGCTGCCGGTTGACGGGCGCTCATGGGGGGGGTAGTTTAACCGTGGTGTTTTTAGGCCCTTGAGCCAAGGAGACGACGCCGAGTGCCCTCCTTGTTCGTCATCCAGGGTGTCGACCAAGGCAAACGGTTCGAGTTCCTGTCCGGTCCCGTAGGCATGGGACGCGAGAGCTCGAACACGGTCCGTTTGCACGACACCGAGGTTTCCCGCCGCCACGCCGAGATCAGGCTCGATCGCGATGCCTGCCAGATCGTCGATCTCGGCTCGGCTAACGGTACGTTTGTCAATGGCGCGGCCATCGATCAAAAGACCTTGGCCTCGGGTGATCGGGTGCAGCTTGGCCAGACGGTCATGCTCTACCAGCAGGGGGCGGGGCGGGTTGATCGCGACCTGACGGCTCGGGTCGACCTCACCCACGCGGAGACCGACGATCGCTCGGCGATCCTGCGCAGTATTCCATCGGGTGAGGGATCGCGGGTTCTCGAGGCCCCGCAGGACGCCGCCGGCTGGCTTCGCGAACGGCTGACGAGCCTGTCGGTCATGTACAGGGCCACCCAGGCGATTACCCACGTCCTGGACACCGACGCGCTGGCGGCCCAGATCCTGGACCTGGTCTTTGAATCGATTGGCGCTGATCGCGGGGCGATTGTCCTCAAGAACGAGGCCGGCGAGCTCGTGCCGAAGGCGGTCCGCTGGAGCGACCCCGACCACCCGGATGCCCGGATGGCGATCTCGCGCACCATCACCGATTACGTGATCGAGAAAAAGGAAGGAGTGGTCACGATCGACGCGCCGACGGATGCTCGGTTTGGACCCGCCCAGTCGATTGTCGACTATCACATTCGCGAGGCGATCTGCGTCCCGATTCAGGGCCGGCACAGCACGCTGGGGGTTCTCTACGCCGACGTGCAGACTGGCGCGGCCGGCCTCGCCGCCAAGACCAGTGGCCGTGGCCGGTTCAACCAGGATCAGCTCACCCTGATGGTCGCCATCGGCCATCAGGCGGGGCTGGCGTTCGAAAACACCCTGTTTCATCATGCCAAGATCGAGGCCGAACGCCTGGCCGCCATCGGCCAGACGATCGCGACCCTCTCGCACCACATCAAGAATATCTTGCAGGGCGTCCGCGGCGGCAGCTATCTGATCGACCTGGGGCTGAAGGAAAGCGACGATTCCATCGTCCGCCGGGGCTGGACGATCGTCGAGAAAAACCAGAACAAGATCTACAACCTCGTGATGGACATGCTCTCGTTTTCCAAGGAGCGAGAGCCCGCCCTGGAGCCAACGGACCTGAACGAGACGATCGGCGACGTGGTCGAGCTCATGCAGTCACGCGCGGGCGAGCTCGGGGTTCAGCTCGCGTGGACACCCGCGGCCGAGATGCCTCCGGTGCTGGTCGATCCCGAGGGAATCCATCGGGCAGTGCTGAATATTGTCACGAATGCCATCGACGCGAGCGAAGGGACGGCCGAGGCCAGCGTCAAGATCGCGACGCTCTGGGACCCGGAGCACGCCGTCGCCCGCGTGACGGTCGCCGACAACGGCGTGGGGATCGACGCGGCCGAGATCCCCATGATCTTCCAGATCTTCGCCTCGACCAAGGGCGCTCGGGGGACGGGGCTGGGCTTGCCCGTCTCGCAAAAGATCATCCGCGAGCACGGGGGGACGATCACCGTGGAATCCGAGCCGGGCCAGGGAGCGACCTTCACGATCGTGCTCCCGATGAACCGGAGAACGGATTCCAAGGTGAGCAATGAGGGGTCGGCGATGGAG
>JAKBAP010000271.1 GCA_021808995.1 Planctomycetota bacterium
GGGCGTGCTCGGCGGGATGCTCGGGATGGCGTCGGGGATCTTCGTCGTTCCCGCGTTGACCTTGCTTTTCGGCGTCGAGATTCGGTTCGCCGTCGGCGCGAGCCTGGTCGCGGTCATCGCCTGTTCCTGCGGGAGCGCGACCAGCGCCATGGAAAACCGGCTCACGAACGTAAGGCTGGCGATCCTGCTGGAAATCGGCACCACGCTTGGGGCGCTCACTGGGGTGGTCCTCGTCGGTGCCTTCCCATCGTCGGGCTTGTTTTTGCTCTTCTCGGCGGTCCTGCTAGTCTCCGCCTACCAGATGTTTCGCGGGCGGAATGAGGCCGACTCGTGTCTTCCGCCTGACCGCTGGGCGACCCGCTTGAGGCTCGATTCCAGTTATCCCGACCCGACGACGAAGCAAGAAATCGCTTACACCGTGAGTCGCGTGTGGCTGGGGATGATCCTGATGTATCTGGCCGGCGCGATTTCGTCGCTGCTCGGAGTCGGCGGCGGCGTGCTCAAGGTTCCCGCGATGGATTCGGCGCTTCGGCTCCCGATCAAGGTCTCCTCGGCGACTTCCAATTTCATGATCGGGGTCACGGCGGCGGCCAGCGCGGGCATCTATTTCGTCCGCGGCGATGTCCTCCCCAGAATCGCGGCCCCCGTCGCCCTGGGTTCCATCATTGGTGCCTACATCGGAACGAAGATCCTCATGCGGACGTCGAGTGAACGGGTCCGCGGCTTATTCGTGGCGGTGTTGCTGGGCCTTGCGGTCAAGATGTTCCTCGCCGCTCTTCGGGGCGACGCGCCTTCCGGGGGGGGTTGAAGATGCCCTCGTCATCAACGGAACGACATCGTTCGCTCCGCTTGGAAGGGATTCTCGCCGGGCTCCTGCGCTACGGGGCGATCACCGCCGCAAGCTGGATCTCGCTCGGAATGGTGTTGGATATATTCAAGACTAGTTATTCCATGAGTCCAATCGTCGTCGCGATCTCGGATCGGTGTCTCGCGATTGGCGTCGTGCTGCTGATCACGCTGCCGGTGATGAGGGTCGCCTTGACGACGACGGTCTTCCTGTTTGAAAAGGATTACCTCTTCGCCACCGTCTCGGGGTTGGTTCTTGTCATTATCACGGTGGGGTTTCTCCTGGGTGTGTTTCACGTTCATGGCGGCTCCCCATAGACTCGAGCCTCAAATCAACCATCGTCCGATCCGGGTCTTGGCGGCGGTGTAGGGGGGGTAGAAGGCGTCGGGATCGAACCAGGTTGGCTTCTTGAGGACGGATTTCCGGTGGCTGAAGGTCTCGAACGAGGCCCGGCCGTGATAAGCGCCGAATCCGCTCGCGCCCACGCCGCCGAAAGGCAAGCCTGGGACGGCCAGGTGCAAGAGCGTGTGGTTGACGAGCACTCCGCCCGCGCTCGTGCGCTCAAGGACGGCGGTTTCGACGGCGGCGTCGTTCGCGAACAAATAAAGAGCCAGCGGGCGCGGTTGGCGATTCACGAGGGCGATGGCCTGGTCGAGATCGGGCACCGCGATGATCGGCAGGATGGGGCCAAAGATTTCCTCGTCCTGGATCGTGGCCGATTTGGGGACGTCGCGGAGAATCGTGGGGGCGAAATAGCGACTGGCCTCGTCGTGGTCGCCGCCGATCACGATTTCGCCGGCCCCGGCGAGCAAGCCCACCAGCCGGCGATGATGCCGGGTCGAAACGATACGCCCGTAGTCAGCGCTTGCTCGTGGGTCGGGTCCGAAAAACTGCTGGATTGTCGCTTTGAGCTGGTCGATCAGGGGTTCGAGGACGGCTTCGTGGACGATCACGTGATCGGGGGCGACGCAGGTCTGGCCGGCGTTGTAAGTCTTTCCCCAGATGATCCGCCGGGCGGCGACCCTGAGATCGGCCGAGCGATCGACCAGGCAGGGAGATTTGCCCCCGAGCTCGAGGGTAACTGGCGTCAGCCGCTTGGCCGCCGCCTCCATGACCACCCGGCCGACGGTCGCGCCTCCCGTGAAAAAGATGTGGTCGAAAGGAAGCGCCAGAAGCGCCGTCGTTTCTGGAACCCCTCCCTCGACGATCTGGACCCAGTCGGGGTCGAGGTAATCACCCAGCCGTGAGCTCAAAAGCTCGCTCGTCGCCGGGGCCAGTTCGCTTGGTTTCAGGATCGCGCAACAACCCGCCGCGATCGCCCCCACCAGGGGTGAAAGCACAAGCTGAAGTGGGTAATTCCAGGGCCCGATGATCAGCGCGACCCCACGCGGCTCGCGCATTACGAATGACCGACCCGGCTGGGCGAGGAGGGGTGTGCGAACCCGCTCGGGTCGCGTCCAGCGGGCGAGGTGTTTTCGTGTGAACGCGATCTCGCTCCGGGTAAAGGCGATCTCCGAGGCGTAGGCCTCGAACGCCGGCCGGCCGAGGTCGGCGTGGAGCGCCTGGGTGATCTCCGTTTCGCATTCGCCCAGGAAGCGATCGAGCTCCAGGAGTTGCCGCTGTCGCGCGCCGAGCCCGCGCGTCAGGCCGGAGTCAAAGGCGTTTCGCAGACGAACGACGCGCTGGCCGGGGGCAAGGATCTCGGGCTTCGTCGTCGCGACATCGATCATGGGGGAACTCCATCGGGTGGCGATGTTTGTGAATCTTGGCATTTATTGTTGCGAAACGGCCGCCCCGCGATGTAAGGTGAAAACCGCCAGGGTGGGTTTCGGCATGGTGCCACATTCGATGGGGGAAGGTCCATGACGCGGCGAAAGTCGAACCGTGGTGGAAGCGTGAAATCGATCTTGCTCGGCGTGGTCGCGATTGGCGCGATGGCCGGAGCCGGTTTGTATGTCATGGCGACGCTCGACGCGGAGCGAGAGCGATTACGGCCAGTGCAAGATCCGACGCCGGCAACCGCGCCCGGGACCATCGCCGTCGAGCCCGTGGCACCCGCGCCCGAGGGGACCGATCCCCTGGAGGTTCGGTCCAATGTTATTCTTGAAACTGGCTCGGTCCCACGAGTGATTCTCGGCTCGCCGGTCTGTTCGGCTAGCCCGATGTCGATTGGGCAGGAACGGCAGGGCCTACTGGCGCGGGAACTGGTCCGCCAGGCGTTCCTGATCGCCGCCCGGGACGAACTTGGGGCGACCACCCGCGACGTTGTGACGGGAGAGATCCCGAATGTCGAGACCGCCCCGACGGCGGTGATCTCAAGCCTGTTCCCTCGGGGCAAGGCGGCTTGGGCCTTTGTTCGGAAGGGTTCCGGCTCGGCGGCGGATGGGCTCTCGGAGAACGACCTGGGCGCCGTCGCCTCGCGGGACCCGACCCTGCCCGACAACCTGGCCATCCTGGTCGAGCGGGCGGAGGCGCTTTCGAGGACCGAATTCCCAGGAGTCTTGAGGACTCTGGGCCTGAAGTCGGCGGCGGCCGTTTCGTGGGGCGACGCGCCGGTGCCGGACGGAGTCGCCGGGCGGCTGGATTCGATGGCGTTTACCGAGGCGTTCGCCGTGGTCCGGCTCTTGCACGCGGCGATCAAGAAGGACGGCGAATCGCCCGCGCGTCTGGGCGCTCTGGCGCGGGCCTATGCGTTGCTGGGCGTGCTCACCGAGTTTCACGTGCATCCCGCCCACAAAGCCTACCTGGCCCGGGGCCTCTTGTACGCTCAGCGTCTAGCCGCGAAGCGGCCCGATGACCCGGCTTCGTACTGGAACCGGGCGTTTGTCTGGATGCTGGTGGGCAGACCCACGGAGGTGCTCGCCGATCTCAAGAGCGCTTCCAAGGTTGGGGGAACCGAGCCCAAGGGGGAGCCTCCCGTCTGGGTCACGGTGGTCGAGACGGCGGCTCGCCACGATGTCGACGGGCTCGGCCAGGCACCCGCGGGGGCGGCCGCCCTGGCGTCGTTCCTGAGGATGACCTTGCTCGAATACCCGGTCACGAGGACGCTCAGCGGGGCGGCCGCGCGCGACGTCCTGGCCAAGGCACCCGAATGCTATCGCGCGATCGACGCGATCTGCGACGGCCAGGCCCTGAGCGATCTTCATATCGCGACGGCGCTTGGCCCCCAGGTGCTGGCCCAGACGCTGCCGACGCGGCTCAGGGCGCTGCCCGACCCGCCGGCCGAGCTCTCGGGCGTCCTCGCTCGGGATCAAGGGAGCCTTGTCCCGCTCGCCGCCGCCCTGGAAGCGGCCGGCTCGAGCGGCACCGACACGGGCGAGCTCTCGTGGTCCGCGCTCGCGGGGTTGATTCGAGAGACCAATTTCATGCAGGTCTTTCGTCGGTTGCTCTTCATGAACCACGCCTGGGCCGTGCCCGTCGACGAATACTGGGCGTCGGTCGAGCCGACCGTCGCCGACCATCGTTACAAGCCGCTCCTGGAATGGGCCGCGGCTCCGACACAGATTGATCGATCCCACGCCAGCCAGAAACTGGTCGCGACCTTTGACGCGAGCTCGGCCGAGGTCTCCCAGTTCGATTTCGCACGGATCCTGGACGGGTCCGCCGGGGGGCGGGCAATTCACGCCCACTCGCTCGTTGAGGGCCATCTTGATCACACCAGCCGTGATCTGGGGCTCTCCGGGCGATCGCTGAGCCTCTCCGCCGCCTCCGAGAAGGTCAAAAGCGCGAGGATCTTGCTCGTGCTTGATCCCAACTCGGACTACGCCCGCTCGATCTTGGTCGATAATGATTTCGAGTCCGTCAAGGACAAGCTCGACGAATGGGCCAGGAAGCCCAATCTCGCGCCAGAGCTCGCGGTCGCCCTTGGCAGGCGCTTTGAGGAGCGAAAAAACCAGGACCGAGCCGTGGAGCTCTATGAACGCGCGGCCCAGCTCGCGCCCGATCGCGAGACCATCGATAAGCTCGCCTCCGTTTATGTTAAGAAGGGAATGAAGGACAAGTGGCGGAAAATCCTCGACGACTTCATCACGAACGGCCCTGATTCCGGCCTCGACCACGCCCATTTTCAGGTTCAGATCGCCGATCAACTGATGTCGGAGGCAAAATACGACGAGGCGTGGCCCTATGCCGAGGCCGCGGCCAAGACCTGGGCCGCCTGGGCGCTTATTTGCGCGGCCAATTGCGCTGAGTGGCGAGCGGATTGGGAGGCGGCGGAGGGCTATTCACAGGCCCTCAGCCAGCGATATCCCAATTTCTGGTGGAAATGGATCATGTATTGCAAGCGCAGTGGCCATGGCAATACGACCTCGGCGGTGGCCTTCACCGAGGAGGCCCTGAAGTCAATCGGTGATCGACCGGACCTCGTCATTCCCTCCGACCAGGCTCATTTTCGCTGGATCATCGGCGAGTACAAGCGAGCTTCGACCGAATTCGAACAGATCCATGCCAGCCAGAAAGCTCCCGAGGAGCTGTTTCGAGCGGTCATGACCGCCGACGCGGCCGGTGACTCCGCGCGCAGGGACACCCTCTACAAGCAATTTCGGGAGGCGCACGGCGCGTTTGCTCCCAAGACAATCGTGATCTGGGACCAGATGCTGGCCGGCATCGACAAGATCAAGACAGGCACCTTCGACTGGAAGCCGATCGACGAAATCATCCAGTCGATCAAGCCCGAGACCCGGTGGTATACCGAGTTTATCGTGGGTCAGTTCATTCGCATCCATGGCAAGCCCGGGGACGCTCTGAAGTACCATACGAGCTGTTCGCGATCACGATGGGTGTCTGGCTGGGTCCAGGCGATGGCGAACGACTCGGCTCGGGCCGGGACTTCGGATTTGAAGTCGGCCTTTCGGCTCAGGGCACGATCGGCGCCAGTGGGCCGGGCGGCCGTCTTGGCCAGTTTCCCTCGAGCCTGACCCCGCGAGCCCGGGCCTCGGTGGCCTCGGAGTAGTGGAAAAGCGCGAACGTTCGGGGATTGGACGGCGTGATCGGCCCTTCGTGAATGACCTGACCGTTCAGGGTCACCGTGACAGCGTCCCCCTTGATCGCGAGCGAGAGCGAGTTCCAGGCCTTGGGCTTGAGCGGGGGAGAGACGGGTCCGCGTCGGTGGTCGGGCTCGTCGTGGCTATTATCGGGTGCCAGGCCGGCGCGATCGAACGACTCATCCGTGAGCCAATGAATCCTTAGCCCCTCGGGCTCGATCATGAACACTTGCCGGCCCAGGGCGGGGTGGACCATGGCCGCGCCGGGGTCGTAAAAAAATTCGTAAGTCACCCGGTCATCGTCCATTAGAGGCCTGTGATACCGCAGGGTACTTTCGAGCTTGAACCCGACCGGGAGGTTGTCGCGAAGCCGCCCCTTGATCTCCTCGCCAGCCTTGCGCCAGCCAGCCGCGTCGCCCAGGGTGGACTCGCCGTATTCGTCGGAATCCCAACCGTCCAGGTCGGGCCGGCTGGATAAGGCCAGCGACTCGGGAACACGGGGCGTGCCGGTGATCACGAGCTTGCGGACCGAGCCCGCCCAGCCTGCTTCCGAGAAAAGCGCGAGCCAGGGGTCGCGGGTTTCCGGCGCTGAGGCGGTCGTGATCAGGCGCCCGTCGATCGAGAGGGTCATTCGCTTGTCCTTGACCGCGAGGGCAAGCGCGTGCCAGGGCCCCTTGTTTTCCAGGGGGGGCGTGATCAGACGCGGGGACATGAAATCGCCGTATCGCGAGCGCTCAAGGGCGGTCGCGTCGGCCCCGAGCCCATAACAGATACCCGCGAACATCAGGCGGATTTCACGGCGAGGGGCGGCCGTGAGCTCGCACGAGAGCTGAAAGTCACCCGTCAGCGGAGTCTTGAGGTATAAGAAATCATAGTCATGACCAGGCGCGTGGGTGATCTCGTCCGTTGTCTGGAGCCAGTTGGCGATTGGGAACCCGCCGCCGCGGCTGAAGGCGGCCGCTCGGGTCGCGATCGCCCAGGGCGAGGCTGAGTCGTCAGCGCTTGTCTCACTCGCGATTTCGTGTTTTTCGAGCGTGTTGGCGTGCTCGGCGCGCGTGATCAGGTGGGCGATCTGGCGGTTCCAGACGAGGTCGGGGGCGCGGGATTCGTCGTAAGTCCCGGCCCGAATCCTCGCGTGGTCGGCCGCGATCTTGAGCAGCGCCAGGGCCTCTGGGCGGGTCGCTGGCCGCTCAATGGCGCGGGCGGCCGCGATCACGCCGGGCCAGTGGTCGGCTCGTGGGCGGCGGGGGTCTTGCTTGGCGACCAGGGTCGCGAGGCTCTTGAGCTCGCCCTGGGCGGCCGTGTCGTTTTCCTTGGCCAGATCGATGAGCGCGAGCAAGGCGAGCGCGGACGGATCGGAGGTCGAGGATGGACCCTTGCCGAGCTGATTCGCAAGGTTGTCCAGCGTTCCGGATGCTTTCGCGGCATCGACCAGGGCAAGCGCGGGCGCGATCAGCTCGCCGCCGATTTGG
>JAKBAP010000272.1 GCA_021808995.1 Planctomycetota bacterium
CAGCTCTGGGTGTTGCTCGATTTCGGCGCTGACCGGACCACCGGGCCCGGGGCGATCGCGCGGGTCGAGCAGGCGAGGGCCAAGCTCGCGCCTCTGGCGCGCGAGGCTGGCAAGATCGGCTGTTCGCTCGCCCTTTACAACCACGGAGGCTGGTTTGGCGAGCCGGAAAACCAGATCGCGATCATCGAGGCGCTCAGGAAGCAAGGGGTCGCGAACGTTGGCATGGTTTATAACCTGCACCATGGCCACGAGCATCTGGACCGACTGCCCGCGCTGCTGGCGATGATGAAGCCCTATCTCGTGGCGATCAATCTGAATGGGATGGATCCTGGTGGTGATCGGGTGGGTCGAAAGATCTTGCCGCTGGGTCAAGGGCCGCTCGACCTGGAAATCTTGCGGATGATCGTCAGGAGTGGCTACCGTGGCCCGATCGGGATCCTGGGCCACACCCAGGATGACGCGAGGCTTAGGCTCATGGACAATCTCGACGGGCTTGACTGGCTCGTCCCTCAGCTTGAGGGCAAGCGGCCGGGCCCCGCTCCGCGTCCTCGCACGCCGGTCGCGCCGCGGCCGCCGGCGAAGCCCGCCGCGGCGGCCCCGGCCAATCCCGACGATCCCAAGGTGGCGTCGGCCCTTCTCGCCGACGCGATTGCCCATGGTGACGCGCCTCGCGGGGCAGCGCTTTTCGCGTCGACGCGGTTTGCCTGTGTGTCGTGTCATCGCGTGGGGGAGATTGGCGGCTCGGTCGGCCCCGACTTGACGACGGTTGGGCTCTGTAAAAAGCCCGAGGAGATCGTGGAGTCGATTCTCTGGCCGCGGCGGACGATCGCCGAGGGGTTCGCGGCCGTCTCGGTGGCCACGATCGATGGCCGTGTCAGGCAGGGGTATCGGGTGCCCGCCACCGAGGGCGTGGTCGTGATCCGCGACCCCGCGACCGGCGTTGTTGAGCGGATCGCCGCCGATCAGGTCGACGCGATTCGACAGGATGGCTCGCTGATGCCGGATGGGCTCGCCCAGGGCATGACTAGCCAGGAACGTCGCGACCTCGTCCGGTTTGTCCTTGATCTAGGCCGGCCGGGGGCGAGGGGCACCGACCTGGTCGCCGCGAGCACGATGACGCCGGCGGCGATGCCCCTCGATCGAGCCCCCTTGGAGCCCGAATTCTGGCCGAGCTGGCGGAGCCCCGTCAATCGCGACCGGATCTATGATTTCTATGCCAAGGAAGCGGAATACTTCATGGCTCGCCCGGTGGCTCATGGGCTCTTGCCCGCGTTTCCCGGGCTCGATGGCGGGACGCTCGGCCATTGGGGAAACCAGGACGACACGACCTGGGCCGACGCTCGCTGGCAAGGGACCGACCTCGGATCCCTGATGCGCGGAGTCTTCCGGGGCGCCGGCGTGGTCGTGCCCAAGGGAGTTTGCGTCAGGCTCGGCGATCATGGCGAGCTAGCCTGCTGTTTCAACCCCGAAACCCTCTGTTACGAGGCCGTCTGGAAGGGGGGATTCGTGACGTTCAGTCCCAATCGCCACGGTTTGCTCGACGGCTTGATCATGGCCGGCACGCCTCTGGAACGCCCGGCGGGCGCTCGACCGAAGGAACCGTTTCGTTATCAGGGATGCTATCGCGATGGCGACCGGGTTGTCTTTGCCTATCGCATTGGCGCGACCGACTATCTCGACGCCCCCTGGGTCGAGAATGGGCGATTGACCCGCGTGGTCGCCCCCCGGGAGACGCATCCCCTGGCCGCCGTGGTCAAGGGGGGCTTGCCCCGGTGGCCGCGGCCGGTCGAGACCAAGGGGCGGCTCGGAACCGAGCACGGCGGCTGGCCGTATGTCGTGGATGTGATCGAGCCTCCGTTCGTGAATCCCTGGCACGCGCTCTTGTTTTTCAGCGATCTGGACTTTCTACCCGACGGGTCAGCGCTCGTTTGCACGCTTCAGGGGGATGTCTGGCGGGTGACGGGCCTTGATGGGTCGCTCAAGAGGGTGTCGTGGCGGCGATTCGCGTCGGGTCTGCATCAGGCGACGGGGCTCGTCGTCCACGAGGGGGCGATTTACGTCCTGGGACGAGACGAGATTACCCGCCTTCACGACCTGAACCATGACGGCGAGGCGGACTTTTATGAGTGTTTTTCCAACGCTCAGGAGACCTCGCCCGCGGGGCATGATTTCGTGAGTGGGCTCGCGCGGGACGCCCAGGGGCGATTCCACACGGCCTCGAGCAAGCAGGGGCTGGTGCGGTTCGCGGCCGACGGCCGATCGGCCGAGGTGATCGCGACTGGCCTGCGGAATCCCGACGGGCTGGGCATCGATCTCGAGGGCCGGATCACGGTCCCTTCGTCGGAGGGGGATTGGACGCCGGCGTCGATGGTCGTCCAGGTCAGGCCGGGCGACCACTACGGCTATCCTGGCCCGAAAGGCAAGGAGCCCCCCGCGCTGCCGCTCGTTTACCTGCCGCGCGGGCTTGATAATTCGAGCGCGTCCCAGGTCGCCGTTCCGGACGATCGATTCGGACCGTTCAAGGGAAAGCTGATCCATCTCTCATTCGGCCTGGGAACCCATTTCTTGCTGTTGTCCGACCAGGTCGCCGGCCAGCCGCAGGGGGCCTTCGTCCTGTTGCCGGGCGAGTTCCCCTCGGGCCCGCACCGGGGGCGATTCCGACCCCAGGACGGTCAGCTTTACGTCGTCGGCTCGGCCGGCTGGGGCACCTACACCACCGACGACGGATGCCTGGCGCGGGTCCGTTACACCGGCGGGCCGGTCCAGGCGCCGATCGCGGTTCGTCCACATGCCAATGGGCTCATGGTTACCTTCTCGCAACCACTCGAGAGCGAACGAGCAAGACCCGACGCGATGCTCGTCCAGGTCTGGAATTATCGCTACTCGGGAGGGTATGGCTCTCCGGAGTTTTCCACCCATCACCCGGGCGTGGTGGGCCACGATCGGCTGGCGATCACCGGCGTCTACCCCATGAACGGAGGCAAGACCCTGTTCCTCGAGATCCCCGAGCTCCAGCCTGTCAGCCAGCTTCATCTGCATGTTCGGGGCAAGCCGGGGCGGCCGATTGATCTCTTCGCGACGATCCATCGCCTGGATTCCCCGTTCACCGGGTTCCCAGGCTATCGGCCCACGGAAAAAGCGATCGCCGCCCATCCGATCCTGGCCGACATGGTCTCGCTCGATCGCAAGCCCGCCCCCAACCCTCATCATCGGGGGCTGCCGGGGGCGCGCGCGGTCATGATCAAGGCCGGTCCCAACCTGAGCTATCAGACCCGGATGATCAAGGCCAGGCCGGGCGAGGCGATCAAGCTGACCTTCGTGAATCCCGACGTCGTCCCGCACAACTGGGCTCTTTTGAAGCCAGGAACCGCCGAGGCGGTCGGCACGCTCGCGGACAAGCTCATCGCCCAGCCCGACGCCGCGCTGAGGCATTACATCCCCGATTCGAGCGATATCCTCGCCCACACCGACCTCGTGGGCCCGCAAGAGCAGTCGATCATCTCGTTTCACGCCCCCGATCGTCCTGGAAGGTATCCTTATCTCTGTACGTTTCCAGGTCACTGGCGGGTGATGAATGGCGAGCTGGTGGTGGAGTAGGCGCTGGATGGCCTGGGACGGTCCTCGTCCCCTGGCGGCCCTTGGCGGTGGATCGGGGGTGGGTCCCGAGCTTCCGGCGCCAGGAAATGGCTGTCATGTTGACAGCCCCGTCGTGGTCGGGGCATGATTTCGCAAGACGACGATTGTTATTATCCCCGGGGACCGCGCGTTTGCCCTGGACCCGCCGCGTGAGAGGAATCGATGCGACTTTGGCATCTGGTGGTCGCGATCATGGCGACGGGCATGGTCCTCGCGATCATGCGCGATCCCGCCGGCCGGGTCGGCCTGATCGTGTTCGTGACCGCCTTGGGCGAGGTCGTGATCGGGACGTCGACCATTCTGGCGTTGTTTCAGACGATTGGTGCTCTTGGCGAGGCCAAGGGGCTTTTCGCCCATGCCGAGGCGACGGCGTCGACGGCGCTTGTCTTGATCGTGGGTACGATGCTGATGTCGAGCTGGCTGTTCGCCGGCGCTTGGCTGGTCCATGCCACGATTCCCTGAGTTTTGTTCCAGGAGTCTTTCCTTGCCGGGCTATATTCCGACCCCCTATCCTCACGAGTGGCTGCCGGAAAATCTCTCGCTCACGACCTGGGGTGAGATCGAGCCCTGGTACGAGAAGCTACTGGCCCTTCCGACCTCGACGGCCCACGAGCTCGAGCGATTCCTGGTCGCCGCTGGCGAGCTGGGAGGCGTCGTCGGCCAGGTGGGGGTGAAGCGTTATATCGCGATGACCTGCCAGACCGACGACGCCACGAGCAAGGCCGCCTATCTCGACTTTGTCCGCGAGATCGAGCCCCGGCTCAAGCCGATCCACAACGACATTCGGGCTCGGTTTCTCGATTCGCCCGCGCGAGCGGATCTGCCGGCCGGCGAGTATTTCGTGTTCACCAGGGCGCTTGTGAACCGTCGCGAGCTTTATCGCGAGGCCAACATCGCGCGCGAGACCCAGCTCGCCGAGCTGGAACAGCGGTATCAAGAAATCATCGGCGCCATGACCGTTTCCTATCGCGGCCAGGAACGGACCCTGGCCCAGATGGCACCGTTTCTCGAGGAAAACGACCGGGGGGCTCGGCGGGAGGCGTGGGCTCTTTCCGCGAGCCGGCGGCTGGCCGATCAGGGTACGCTTGACGACCTTTTCGACCAGATGCTCGAGCCCCGGTTCGCGATCGCTCGCGAGGCGGGATTCGAGAGTTTCGTCGAGTATTCGTTTCGTAATCGCGAGCGATTCGATTATGGCGTCGCGGACGCGGAGCGGTTTCACGAAGCCGTCGAGCACGCGGTCGTTCCCCTCGCCAGGAAGATTCAAGCCGAGCGCCAATCCGCCCTTGGCGTGGACTCCCTGCGGCCATGGGATCTCGCCGTGGACCCGCTGTTGCGAGCGCCCCTGAAGCCCTTCGCCGATGTCGAGCAGCTCGCCACCCGCGCCGAGACGATCTTTCACGAGGTTGATCCCGGGCTCGGCGACCAGTTTGGCTTCATGCGGCGAACGGGGCTCCTGGACCTGGCGAATCGGAAGGGGAAGGCCCCGGGGGGCTATCAAACGACGCTCGAGGACGATCGACTGCCGTTTATCTTCATGAACGCCGTCGGGCTCGATTCCGATGTCCGCACGCTCCTCCACGAAGGGGGCCATGCCTTTCACACCCTGGCCTGCCGCGGCGAGCGACTGGCCGCGTATCGCGAATGCCCACTCGAGTTTTGCGAAGTGGCGTCCATGACGATGGAACTTCTCGGCGCGAAGCACCTGGCCCCGTTTTATGAGTCGGCCGACGCCGATCGCTCCAACCGACGCTTGCTCGAGGGGATCGTGCTGATCCTCCCCTGGATCGCCACGGTCGACGCCTTTCAACACTGGATTTACAACCACCCCGGCCACACTCGCGAGCAACGCAAGCGCGCCTGGAGAGAGCTCCTGGACCGGTTCGGCGGGGATGTCGATTATTCCGGATTCGAGGCCGCCCGCGACCATTCATGGCATCGGCAGCTCCATATTTTCTTGTATCCTTTTTACTACATTGAATACGGGATCGCGCAACTGGGTGCCTTGCAAATCTGGCATCGATCGCTGTCCGATTGGGCCGGGGCGGTTGGGGCCTATAAGTCGGCCCTGGCCCTGGGGGGCACGCGCCCGCTGCCTGAGCTCTTCGCGGCGGCCGGGGCGCGGTTTGACCTTGGCGAAAGCCTGATCACCCCGCTCATGGACGCGGTCAAGCGCGAGCTCGAGCGAATGGCGATCTAGCGCTTCGCCACGCTCCAACCGCCAGCGGGACGACAAGCAAGGCCGCGGCGAGGACACAGGCGGCGATCGAGATCGGCCGCGCCCAGGCCAGGCCAGGCGGCTCATAGATCAGCGAAATCTCGCGCCTGCCCGACCCCTCGATCCGGACGCCGATCAGGCCCCCGTCGGCGGGGTAAACCGCGGTCGCGGCCGAGCGGTCGATCAGGGCCTTCCAGCCGGGGTCGAAGGTCCTGGCGACGACCAGGTCGCAAGCGCCGTCGTGCTCGACGAGGGCGTGGGATCCGTCCCAGGAAACCAGCCGGGCCGCTCGGGCGTCGGGGCGGGGCTCGATGAGGTCTTGCGCGAGGGACCAGGCAGTGTCGAGGTCGTCGAATCGCGACAGCCGATCGAGCAAGCGAGGGGGGTCAGGGGCCGTTCGCGCGCGGATCGCGACCCGCGCCGACGGAAACGGCGGGTCGAGGGCGACCACCGACCAGACGCGGTTTGCTGGGTCGCCTGGCCTGCGCCTGATGATCGCGTCAAGCGCCTGATCACGCACCCTGTCGAGGGAACGGCCCAGTGGCTCGATGGTCCTGGCCCTGCCGACCAGGTGGGTCACGCCGGCGCGCTTGAACCATCGCCGGGTCATGGCGGCGTCGAGCCCCGCGCCGGTCCGTTCGTCTTCCCAGATCAGGGGCTGCTGCATTCGCTCGACCAGGTCGTTGGGCGGGGGGAGGGTGAAACCCAGATACGGAAACGCCGTCGCCATCCCGGCCCAGAGCGGGGTATTCTCAATCTCGCCACCGACACGATCCGCGTGTTCGCGCTCAAGCAACCCGAGCGCTGGGCTTTGAGCGGGGAGCGCGACAGCCCAGCCCCAGACCGTCGTCCCCTGATGAAACAGCACCCCCAGCTCGATCGCCACGAGCGCGAATGGCAACCATGCGTTCACGCGTCCGCCACGCCAAAGCAAAACGGCGGCCAGGGAAATCGTCCACGCCAGCCCGCCGATCACAAGCGCGTCTGGGATTCCGGGCACGCGCGGGGGATGGTCGAGGGGCGCTGGAAAGCTCCAGACGGCCCAGCCCGCCACCACCGCCATCGCGACCGCGCTGAGAATCCCCCAGATGAATCCTTTTCGTGACAGGGCGCGATCGAAGCCCTCCCCGGCCGTGATCGCGAGTACAAGCGCGGTGATCAGCGTGTAGCGAGCGGGCGCTCGAAAATAGCCGAATCCTGGGATACCGAGGAGCTGCACATAGCCCCAGCGCGACCAGCGGGGCATGGTCGCCAGCGCGAGGGCCGCGAGCCCGGCGAGGCGATGGATCGCGGTGGCCTTGGGCCACTGGCCGGACGTGTAGGCGACCGCGGCGAGGATGATCGGGATCGTGCCGATATAAAAGCCGGCTTCATAGGCGGTGGTTTCTTGTTCGATCCAGTAAGGGCCCTCTGGCCCTCCCTTGAGCCCGCG
>JAKBAP010000273.1 GCA_021808995.1 Planctomycetota bacterium
GTCATGCAACACATAAACATCACGCCAGACATCGCGGAGGGACCACGCCGCGTACCCGAACCAGCCGATCATGATCACGAGCACGACCAGCCCGCCGATCCCCAGGTAAAGCAGGCCGCCGTACTTGTCGCGCTGACCGAGCGGGGGAAGCTCGCCCGCGCTCAGGATCGGCAGCTTGGGAAACCGAGCCCCGGGGTCGCCGTTGGAATCCAATGATGGGCGCTCCGATGGAAGGACCAGGCCGGGCTCGGTCAGAACGAGTTGACGAGCTTGGATTCGCTCGAGGCCATGTCCTTGGCCAGGCGAAACGCATGATAATGCATGGTCATGTGGAACAGGTAAAACAAGACGATCCCCGGCCGACGATGAACCTTAAGGAACCTCCAGAGCCGGCGGCGGTATTCCGCCCGGAGCGGGGCGATCGGGACCTGGGTCATCAGGCGAAAAAACAAGCCCAGTGATTGCAGGAAAAACGCGACCTCGTGGGTCATGAGCCGGGGGTGCTTGAGCCAGAACTTGGCCTTGGTCACGCCGATCTCGAAGGTGGGGTCCAGAAAGAGGTCCTCGGTCCGCGAGAAATACGACTCGGGAGTGTAGAGCTCCTTGAGCACGCGAAGATACCCGTCCCTGAGCTCTTCCTGGCTCATCATGAGGGGGATCACGTTGGTGCCGTATTCACAGGGGTCGGAGTAATCCAGGCGGCCGTCGGCGGCGAGTCGCTCATGAAGCGGCGTCTTGGGGATGGCCGAGAGCATCCCGCTCATCGAGAAGGCGATTCGCGCGTTTTGAATGAATTCGATCTGGCGGTCGAAAATCGTCGCGTCGTCGTTGTCGAACCCCATGATCATGCCGCACCAGACCTCCATCCCGGCCCCCTGGATTCGGCGCACTTTTTCGAGCAGCGTCCCACCGGTACGGACGTTCTGGTATTTCTTGGCCTCGCGGAGCGATTCCTCGCTCGGGCTCTCGATCCCAATGAAGGTCGCGATGAAATTGGCCCGGACCATCAGATCCATCAGTTCCTTGTCGTCCGCCAGGTCGATCGATGCCTCGGTGAAAAACGTCAAATAGTAATTGTGCTTTTCCTGCCAGGCGACGACCTCCTCGAGCACCTTCTTGATTACCTTTTTATTGCCGATCAAATTGTCGTCCACGACGAAGACGATCCGCGTCCCGGTCGCGCGGATGGCGTCGAGCTCGGCGAGGACCTGCGCGCCGGCCTTGACCCGGGGCCGGCGGCCAAAGGTCACGATGATATCGCAAAACTCGCACTGAAACGGGCATCCACGTGAGAATTGCAGGCTGCCAAAGGCGTATCGGTTCATCTTGAGCAGGTCAAACCGGGGCGTGGGGACCTTGCTCATGTCGGTCTTCTCGACCTGCTCGTAGCGAATCTGGTGGAGGCCCTGCTCCCATTCGCGGAGGAATCGCGGCCACGTATCCTCGGCCTCGCCCACGAAGATCACATCGGCCAGCTCGCCGAAATAGTCTTCTTGCACGGTGATCCAGGGGCCGCCGACCGCGACGAACACGCCACGCCGCTTCAGCTCCTTGAGGATCTCCACCATCCGAAATCGCTGCACGCTCATCCCCGTCATGCCGACCAGGGCCGCGCGACCGCAGCGCTCCCAGTCGATCGGCTCGACGTTCTCGTCCATGATTACGACCGAATACTTGGAGGGAGTAAGCGCCGCCAGGAGAGGAAGACAGGCGACCGGCAGGTTCGCCTTCTTGCCGGCGAAGGGAAGGGCGTGCTCCATGCCCCAATACGAGATCTCAAAACGAGGATTGATCAGGACGATTTCCGGCATGTTCGGAATTGCTCCCAGATTCGTAACTCACTCATTACTGGGTCGCCGACGTGATGCGACACTTATCATGCACGTGTCAACCGCGATCTCGCAAGAATCTCGAAACCGAAAATCACGCCTCGGATCCGCGAAAGACACCGACCCCAGCGATCCAGGGGGGCAAACGTGAGCGGAAGGCGCGACATCGCTGGTTGAATCGGCTATTATCGAGTCTTGGCTTGAACATCACGATACCGGCGGGAAGGTGAAACCTCGCATGACGACGTTGGTCGCGACCTTGATCTTGCTGGCCCAGCCCGGCCGACCGGGCTCGATTTCGGACCTGGTCGGAACCGGCCGGCCGGGCGTGAGCGTTGACGGCGAGCCCGCGCTCGCGGCTTCCCTCAATCAGCCGTTCGACCTGGCGATCGACGGACGGGGGGATCTGTACATCGCCGACACGATGAATCACCGCGTGGTCAAGCTCGACCGGGCGAGTAACCTGGTCTATACGATCGCCGGCGACGGCCACGCCGGGTTCGCCGGCGATGGCGGGCCCGCGCGGAAAGCGCGATTGCATGAGCCATACGGACTCGCGCTCGACCCTCGGGGGAACCTGTACGTGGTCGATCGGCTGAATCTCCGGGTGCGGAGGGTCGACGGTCGAACGGGGGTGATTGAGACCGTCTCCGGCAATGGAGCGGCAACGGATACGGGCGATGGAGGGCCCGCCGTGAAGGCCGGCCTGGTCGAGCCCAACGGAATCGCGCTGGCGAAATCGGGAAAACTCTTGCTAATCGCCGACGTGAAAGGCTGCCGGGTGCGCGGGCTCGACCTCGAGACCGGTCTGATCTCGACCATCGCGGGGACCGGCAAGCGGTCGCACGACGGCGATGGCGGACCCGCGGTCTCCGCCTCCCTCTTCGGGGCCCGGGCCGTCGACGTGGGACCAGACGGCTCAATCTATATCCTCGAACGCGAGGGAAACCGGCTGCGAAAGGTCGATCCTGGCACGGGCGTGATCCAAACCGTGGCCGGAACCGGGGCCAAGGGCTATTCCGGCGATGGTGGGCCCGCGCTCAAGGCCACGCTCAATGGCCCCAAGGAACTCGCCGTATCGAGCGCGGGCGACGTGTTCCTGGTCGACACCGAAAACCACGCGATTCGCAAGGTCGACGCGCGCATGGGGATCATCACGACGGTCGCGGGGGGCCGATTGGGTACGGGCGGAGACGGCGGCCCGGCAACCGCGGCCGGTCTGGATCGCCCCCACGGCGTCGCCGTCCGAGCCGACGGCGCGATCCTGATCGGCGACACGAACAACCACCGGGTCCGTATCGTGATGCCGGCCTCGTCGACCCGATGAATCATCGGCTTTCTCAAACCCCAAACCCCCGATTCCCGTGATCACGACGAATCTGAAAGCGCGAATCCCTCCCTTCACGCCTCATCCCTTGCTGAAGGGGGCTCATCGCCAGACGATCGTTGGGCGTTACCTGAGCCCGCCGCCGGATTTGACGGCGACTCCGCGTGAAGTCAGGCTCGATGATGGCGACCGCCTGGTCGTGCTGGACACGGTCCCCGACGGCTGGAAGACCTCCGATCCAGCCGCGATCCTGGTCCATGGCCTGGCGGGCTGCGCGAACGCCGCCTATGTCGTCAGGCTCGGCCGCCGGCTGGCCGACGCGGGGGTTCGCGTGGTTCGGGTCAATCTCAGAGGGGCGGGGGCGGGCTTTGGTCTCGCGCGGCGAATCTACCACGCCGGACGCAGTGACGACCTCCGAGCCGTCGGCCAATGGCTTGCCCAGGAGGCCGCTTCGTCGCCCATCGCGGTCGTCGGCTTCTCACTCGGGGCAAGCCTGGCGCTTCGGCTGGGATCCGAGCTTAGCGACCACCCCCTGCCCCCGATTGATTGCCTTGCCGCCGCCAACCCTCCACTCGACCTCGCCGCATGCGCGCGAAGGATCGCCGAACCTCAAAACCGCGTTTACGACTGGAATTTCACCCGTTGGCTGCGGACGATGACCGTCCGGCTGCACCAGCGGTTTCCCGAGCTCGGCCCGCCGGGAATCCACGGCGTGCGGTCGCTCCACGAGTTCGACGACCACTATACCGCCCCACGCAATGGCTTTCGCTCGGCCGACCACTATTACGAGAGTTGCAGCGTCGCACCCGTCCTGGGCCGGATCGAAATCCCGGCCTTGATCGTCCACGCGGCGGACGACCCGTTCATCCCGGTCCAGCCGTTTCAGGGTCTTCGGCCCTCCCCCTGGGTCGAGATCGAAATCACCAGCCACGGCGGGCACCTGGGCTACCTCAGCCAAGCGCCCTATCAGGGCGATCGCCGATGGCTGGAAGCGCGGCTGGCGGCGTGGCTGCTCGAGCGATGGGGCCGTTAGTGCTTACGCTTGGGGACCTCGCCGTGAAGGAATAAAGCCAGCTCCTCGGGGTCCTCGAGATTGAGCTTGATCGGGATCCACTCGCCCGTTGAGACGTCCAGGACGGCGGCCTCGGTCTTGCCTATTCGCTCCATGCGAGGGTCGCACCAGATCAGGCGATCATCCTCGTTGGTAAACCCATGGCCGTCCCACTGGCCAATCCCGCCGACCGCGGCGCGAAGCGCGGAACGAACCGCGAACACGGCGTCCTCGGCCTGGGGATGGCCGGCGATGGCGTCGGGATAGATCCGCAGGGCATAGATCGCCCGGATGGTCTCGAGATACTCGGCCAGCCATCGAGCGGCCGATGATGGCCCGCCGGCATCCAGGCTATCGATGAACTCGGCGACCTCTTCAGCGCCCAACGTATTAGGGCCTACTGGGTTGCGCTCGATCGTGGTCCAGACGTTTTGGAGATTTCCAAATTCCGGGCCGATGGCCAGATAATTTCCCAGGAGGCCCGGATGGTCGACGGACCAGATCGCGACCGAGGGGACGGCGCGCTGGAGCATCGCCAGGGGGATGTCCCGGTCATTGATCGTCAGCAGGCGTAGATAATCACCCATCGGCCGGTTCCGCCACCAGACGTCCTTCGCGAGCAGCGACACCCCGCGAGGATTCATGCGAGGAAGCGTGGTCGACGGCGGCTGCGCCTGCCCCGTCCCTAGCCGAGACGGGGGCTCGAAAGCCTCGCAAAAAATAGATTAGCAAGGCCCCGTCGATCACGCAAGGGATCAGGAACACAAGAACATCACCGGGGTGAGTGTGATTCGCCAGCTCGCCCGCCCCGATATTCCCCAGGAAAGCGCCGATTCCCGAAGTACATACGAGTAGAAGCGCCTGAGCACTCGCCCGCAAGTGGGAAGAGCACCGACCATCCATGAAAAGCTGGCCGCCAACGGTGAACCAGGCGATCCCTGGCCCATGCAAGACCGTCCCCGCGACGGCCGCCCAGAGCGGCGGGTCGAGCGCCAGGCCCAGAAATCGCACGAACCAGCAGCCAATTCCCATGAGCAACGTCCCCTTGATTCCGATGCGGCGGATCATCCAGGGCAAGACGACCAGGGCGGCCGTTTCACTGGCCTGGCCCAGGGTCATCACGGTGGAGGTCCATGCCCGGGGCAGGCCACGTGCCTCAAGGAATCCGGGCATCAGTTGGAACATCATGGGCACGGTCAAGTAAACCCCGAACGAGGTCGCGAGGAAAATCCGGACGTCTCGTTCGCGCGTCAGCCCCAGGCTCTCCGAAAACGCCCCCGCCCGCTTGGCCCCGATGGCCAGGGGTGGAGTACGCGGTAGGCTCAGGCCATAAATCGAGGTCGCGGCCGCGCACCCCGCCGCCACCGCGAGCGCGGGATACGCCCCCATCCCCAATCGCGTCGCCCCCATCACCGCCATCACCACCGAGACCACCCAGCCACTCACCATCCAGCCCGCGGTGCCCCAGAGCCGCACCTGACCGTATTCTTGCATAGGGTTGGCGAGATTGCGCATCACAAGAGCGCCACTAATGCTGTATCCCGGCCCCATCAAACACCATACACCCAAAAAAACGAAAAAGAGGGGCACCGCCGTCGTCACGGTCCCGGTCGCCGCGAGCAAGAGCAAGAGAGCGCCCAGCCCATACAGGATCACAAGCAGTCGATCCGCCGCCATGATCCGGTCCACGAGCTGGCCCATCCCGAGTGGAACCACGGCCGAGCCGATCGCGAGGGTCGAGAAAATCCACCCCCGCCCCCGCCCGCTGATCCCGAGATCCGCCAGATGGACCGCCAGCAGCGACCAGAACGAGCCCTGGACCGCGTACAACATCGCGAGAAACAGCGAGAGCCGCCATCGACCTGGCGTCGTGGTCACGCTCATTCGCGTCCCCCGCCGGGCGCGGGCGGTTCCGCCACGGGGGGCGCGGGCGTCCCGTCACGACGGCGGGCCTTTTTCTCGAGCCGCTCGGTCTTGCGCTCCTCGCGTAGCCGTCGCCGTTCCTGGGCCGCCTCGCCAGGTGGCCGTGGGCCAGGCTCGCCTCGACCACGGAACAGACCTTCGAACGGACGCTCGGGCATCCCCTCGAATAGCCTTCCCAGACCTCCCAGGCCGATCGCGACTCCATTACCGAGCAGATCCGCCCCGAACGTCTTGAGACGATCCTGCATCGCGGTCGTGTCGAGCCGCGGCTTGTCCAGTGTCCCCGTGATCGGGATCGAGAGCTTGGCCCCGAGAGGGATCGGAAGCCCCTTGCCGGGCTGGATCGCCAGGCTCGCGAGCAAGTCGAGCGAGCGGTCAAACCTGACCGCCCCATCCAGGCTGACGGTCGCCATCTCGCCCATCGGGATCTTGAGCCCCTGCTGGCGGACCTCTCCGTCGGCGATTCGGACCGTCAGGGTGTCGCGCAGGGTCAAAAGTGGCTTCGTCTCGGCCCGAAAAACTCGAAAGAGATCGACGGCCAGTGGACCGGGGAGGAATTTGAGGTCGTGAAACAGGAGGTCGCCGGTCACGGAAGCCTGGTTCTCGGAGGGGCCGATGGGCAAGATGGCCTCGCCGAGCTTGAACGAGACCTGGCCCTCGACGCGGGTCGCCCCCTCGAGCACCGGCGCGACATAGGCCAGGAACCGATGCGAGACCTCCTCGTTAACGGCTGCTTTTTCCAGGGTCGACGACGTACCCAGCCGCACGCTCCAGGAGCCCGATTCATCGCGGACGAGCTCCGGCTCGAGACGCAGCCGCCCCCCATTGAGCTGGGTCTCGATCGGGTTGATCACCACCCGTCCCCCCGCGATTCGTGCCACCACCTCCGTCCGCGCGAGCTTGAGCCCGAAGACATCGAGCTCGTGAAGCTCGATTCCGAGATCCCCCTCGAGCCCCGCCGCCGGGTTGCTCGTGGAGTCGCCGGCCATTATCCCCGCCAGCCGCCAGGGCCGGGCCCCGCCGGCGATCCGCGCGTTCGGTTCGATGCGGACCGCGAGCAGCCTCGTCAGGGCGTCCCAGTCGGGCTGAATGGTCCCCTTGAGGT
>JAKBAP010000274.1 GCA_021808995.1 Planctomycetota bacterium
TCGGAACGCATCGGGCGTCTCCTGGCGAGTCGTGGGTCGGGTGGCAAACCGTCGTGATTGCGTCCTCGATCGTAACAAGCCGCCGCCCAGCGTCCTAGTCGGGCGTGTTCGGCCCCGAAGGGCGAAGGGGCACGCTGGCCTGGGCACGCGGTTGCTCCCCTCGTCCAGGGGGACTTGCCGAAGCGGATCTCAAGCGGAGCGGACCAATCATACCCGCGCGGCGTGAACGACGCGGGGGTGGAGCGAGAGATCACGGATGGTCGGGGCGAGTTCGAATTCCGGTCGCGTCAACAGCTTCCGGACGGCGAGCTCCTGGTCAAAGCCGATCTCGAGGATGATCTGGCCGCCGGGCTTGAGGAGTGGGATCGATTGCTCGATCAATCGCGTCACGATGGCCAGGCCGTCGGGTCCGCCATCCAGAGCCGTCCGGGGCTCGTGATCGCGGACGCACGGGTCGAGGTGCTCAATCTGGTCGGTGGGGATGTAAGGAGGGTTCGAGATAATCACGTCAAAGGGATCATCGGCGAGGACCGGCTCGAGGAGATCTCCCTCGCGAAACTCGACGCGGTCGGCGACGCCATGGCGCAGGGCGTTCGCGCGCGCGACCTCAAGGGCCTTCGGGCAGCGGTCGATGGCGATGAATCGAGCACTCGGCACATGATGAAGAGAGGCGACGGCCAGGCAACCCGAACCGGTGCCGACGTCGACCGCGCGAACGCCCTGTTTATCGCGGGTGCATTCCAGGAATTCGACCACGACGAATTCGGACTCGGGCCTGGGAATCAAGACCTCGGGGCGGACCTCGAAGGCGAGCGAGAAGAACTCCTTGCGCCCGACCAGGTAAGCCACCGGAGCGCCCGAGGCGCGCTTGCGGACGATCTCGCGAAAGCGGGCGCGGGGCTGTTCGTCGACTTCGATCTCGAAATGGGTATAGAGCTTGACGCGCTCGCAACCCATGGCGAAGGCGAGCATCACCTCGGCATCGAGCCGGGGAGTCTCCGAGCCGGATTTCTTGAGATAGCCGGTGGTCCAGGCCAGCAGGCGACCGACCGTCCAGTCGGGCTCCGTTCGAGCGGTTTCACTGGGGGCCGACGATCTATCTTCAGGCGAATCCATCATTCCAGAATCGGTCTCACTCCGTTGCGACGCCCGAGCCGATCTTGGCGACGTCGCCCAGCAGTTGGGTGCGGTCGTGGTCGATCAGCGCCTTGGTGAGCGGCAGCAGGTCTCCTTGCATAACCTGGTCGAGATTATACAGGGAAAGACCGATGCGGTGGTCGGTCAATCGATTCTGAGGAAAATTATACGTGCGGATCCGCTGCGACCGGTCGCCCGACCCGATCATCTCACGGCGGGTCTGATCGCGCTCGCCGCGGGCCGCCTCACGCGCTTGCTCAAAGATCCGCGAACGGAGGATCCGCATCGCCTTGGCCTTGTTTTTGTGTTGGCTACGTTCGTCGCGGCAATTGACCACGACCCCAGTGGGAAGGTGGGTAATCCGGACGCCGCTCTCGGTCTTGTTTTGGTGCTGGCCGCCGGGGCCGCCCGCGCGCATGACATCGATCAGGAGATCCTCGGTCCGGATCACGATGTCGACCTCCTCAGGCTCGGGAAGGACGGCGACGGTGGCGGCGGAGGTGTGGATTCGCCCCTGAGCCTCGGTGGTCGGCACGCGCTGAACACGATGGCCGCCACTCTCGAACTGGAGGTTACGATAGGCCCCATTGCCGGCGACACTGAACGAAACCTCGCGAAAGCCGCCAAGCTCCGTCGCCTCCAGATCCATGAGCTCGAATTTCCAGCCCATCCGTTCGGCGAACCGGCGATAAACCTCGTAGAGATCGCGGGCGAAGAGAGCCGCCTCGTCGCCGCCGGCACCCGCGCGGATTTCCATGATCAGGGCCGCGTGGTCGGCCTCGGCGTGGCGGTCGTAGAGCAGCTCGAGCAGATTCGATTGCTCTTGAGACTGCCGGGCCTTGAGCTCCTGGAGCTCGGCCGTGGCGTAGGACCTCATCTCGTAGTCGGTCTCGGCCGCCTCGAGCGCCTCGGCCTCGCGGACGAGCCTGCCGATCTCGAGATAGCGGCCGTAGGGGATCGCGATCTTGGCGAGCGTTCCCCGCTCGCGCGAGAGAGCGGCGACCTTGACAGGATCGCGGGTGATCTCGGGATCGAGCAGAGCCCGGTCGATTTCCTGGAACCGAGCATGATCCGCCTGGAGTTTTTCGAACACGGGCTACTCTCGCTCGCAAGCCGTTGCGCTCAGGCGGCCCAGCCCCGCGCGACCCCGCTCGCGAATCAGGGAACGGAGTGCTAGACGCCGCCCAGCGCGGGGCGCGCCCCACTCTGGTGGGCTCAGACGGTGGTCTTGGCGGCCTTGCCGTATTTGCCCTGGAATTTCTTGTTGAATTTATCAACGCGGCCGGCGGCGTCGACGAATTTCACGGAGCCCGTGAAAAACGGGTGACACTTCGAGCAGACCTCGACCATGATCTTGGCCTTGGTGCTCCGAGTCTCGAACGAGTTGCCGCAGCCGCACGTCACGACGCAGTCTTGGTACTTGGGGTGAATTCCGTCTTTCATGGTCCAAACGCTCGCCAGGGAAAAAGGCCAGTGATCGACGCGGGTCAAGAGCCCGCTCCGAGAAGCGCCGCCACGGCCTTCTCAACCTGATCATAGGTGAATTGGTTATTCGGATCGTCCATCGTGAATCGGTTGATCTCCTTGCCGTCGGGTCCAAACAGAAAGACGGCGGGGATCGCGCTGATGTTGAGCTTTTCAAAGCCCACGCCATAATCCTCGTCAAGCAAGACATTAATAATGTCGGCGTTTTTTTGCTTGAGGAATTTCTCGGCCTCGCCAACCGCGGTCTGGTCGCTGGGATCGTCGAGCGACAGGGAGACAACCTTGAGCCCCTTGGCCCCGTATTTCTTGTGCATGTCGAGCAGGTGCGGGAAGTTTTCCTTGCAGGGCCCACAATTCGAGGCCCAGGCGTCCACGATGGTGTACTTCGCGTCCTTCAGGCTCTTCAGCCGAGCCTGGAACTTGATCCAGTCGAGCCGCTCCATCCTGGCCGTCTGGTCCTCCTTGGAATCACCGGCCGCGGAATAACCCACGATCGCGGACAGGGCCATCGTGGCCGCCAGCATGATCGAGCACGTCGTCTTGTTCATGGTCACACCCCTTTCGTGAGTGAGTCAAGAATATCGCGGGAATCGCCTGGCGAATAGTCCCCCTCAAAATGGAAACGCCAGCGGCAACGAAAACGCCGCCGAAACCTGAAACAGGCTCGACGGCGCGGTGAGCATGACCAAGAGTCCGGGCCGCTCCATCACACCCTACGAGGATGACTCGACCCGAGCGGGATCAGTCGCCCTTCTTGTACTTGATCCCGCAGCCGGCCGCGCGAGTTTCCTCGACCTTGGGGCTCTCGCCTTTCAGGAGCGCGTCGACAGCGTCACGGAGGTAGGTCTTGGTGACCTTGGTCTCGTTCATGTTGTCGTCCATGGCGCCGGTGTAGCGGATCTTGCGCTCTTTATCGAGCACGAAAAACTGAGGCGTGTTGCTCGCCCCGTAGGCCTTGCCGACCTTGCCGCTCTCGTCGTAACCGTAGATGTAGTTGGACTTGTGGTCCTTGGTGTAGCTCTTGATACCGGGGATCCGGTCGCTATCAATGTCATTGACCGACAGGCCGATGACGCGGACGCCCTTGCCTTCGTAATCCTTCGTGAACTCGATCAGGCGGTCTTCGTACTGCTGGACAACTGGGCAATGGTTGCCCAGGAAAACCACCACGACCACTTCGTCCTTCACGTCGACCAGGCTCAGGCTGGTGTCCTCGCCGTTGAAGACGGCCGGCAGACCCGAAAAGTCAGGTGCCTTCTCGCCAATGCTGACAACCTTGTTGTACTTGCCGGCGAACGTCGGAACCGCCAAAACGGCGATCACCGCGAAACTCATGAGCACTTTGCGCATCGAGGCATACTCCACTGGTAGTAAAAGTCACACTCTGGGAAGCAAACGCCCCCAGTCAGGCCCGCGGAGGGCCACCTGGGCAAACGAGCCGCGGCCCGTCGATCACACGCCCTTGGATCCTCGGAACGAAACCGCCAACCATTCACGCCTGACTGCGTGGTAGTGTTGGTATTTCTCAACGCTTGATCGACTCAGGCTTGATTATAAGTAGCGACAATCCTGAGTCAACCGTCCCAGGTGTCGCGCCTGGGTCTTGGAGCCGGGGGTGATGAAACCGATGGGGAGCACATCCGGCTCGGGCGAGCCGGGTGTGCTCCCGGAGCGTTTGGGCTCAGCGTTCGATGCGTGAGTCCTGAATGATGTCGTCCTCGGAGTGTTCGACGAATTGCCATGAAATCTCGGAGGCGACGATCCGCATGAAGCGGTTCTTGAAGGCGGATCGGCTGGTTCCGGAGTCGATGGGGAGTGGGCCGCGGTTGGGGAAGCTGCTTTCGGCGTATTCGTCCCAGATGTTCTTGGCTTCCTTGGGCTGGTCCTTGATCGGTTTGTCCTTGCTGTTCTTGGGATATTGCATCTCGAAGACCTGGACGTGGGTCTTGGAGTCGCCGTGAACGACGTTCAGGTCGCCTGGGGCCTGGATCTGGAACTGTTCGATTTCGAGGAATACGACGATGTCGGCGTCGAAGTCATGGGCGATTTCGGCGGGGTCGGTGTTTCGGGGGTGGGCTTCGATCCAGGTGGCCGTTTTGTCGGGGTCGACGATGGTGATTTTCTTGACCTTCTTGCGCAGGACCAGGGCCAGCTCGCGGGTGACGTCGCGTTCCAGGGAGGGGAAATCGCCCAGTGCGCTCGAGGTCGCGTAGCAGAGGATCACGACCTTCTTGTTCAACAGCGATGGCCCCTTGGGGGCGATCGAGGGCTCGAACGGCTGCAAGAAATAGGCCAGCGTACGCGGGTCGCAGCCGCTGACGGCGATCAGACTGGCCGAAGCCACCAGCAGTGCCGCCGCGATCCGAAACGTGGTGAACGATCGAGGGATCATCCGTTACCCCCTCCTTCGTGAGGATTTCCGCCCCGACCCCTGGGCCCGTGATCACGGGTCGGGGCCTCTCGAGCGACCTGTCAATAAGAGTCCAATGCGTCGCGTGTGAGCGACCTGACACGCCTGTTTTTGATCGTCCGCGGCCAGGATCGCCCAGAAAGGAACGCGCTCCGACCCGAGACATCGAGAAAGGCGGCGTACCATAGACCAGACCGACCCGCGCGCCAAGAGCGAAAAACACGAATTGGCGAGGGACCGAGGGCCGACGAATAGCCCGGGGTGAATTTCCTGCGTCTAGCCGATCAACCCGCCGGTGAGCACGAAATCGTCGGGAGCGGGCCTTTGGAACAAGATCAGATCCGCCGGCTCGCCGGGCGCGATTCGAGGCTCGCGCTCTCCGAGAAGCCGGGCTGGGTTGGATGTCGCCGCGGCTAGCACCTGTCCGATCGGCCATCCAGTCGCCCGCGACAGGTTGCGAACGCCGGCTTCGAGAGACTCGCCCGAGCCCGCCAAATAGGGGGTTCCGGCCACGACGATCGCTCCTGAGTCGAGGATCTCCCAGGGGCCGTGCCGGCCAGCGGGCAGGCCGGCCAGGGGGCTTGCGTCGCTGACCAGGATCACGCGACTGGGTCCCTTGGCCCGAGCGAGCACGCGCAGGGTCGATCGGTCCAGGTGCCGAAGGTCGGCGATGAATGACGCCGACAGGGTGTCGATCGCGGCTTGCTCCCAGATCGCGTTGGGATGCCGCGGAAGCTGGGCCGCGATGCCGTTTCCGAGATGGGTCGAGAGCGTGGCCCCGGCCGCGGCGGCGGCGTGAAAGGTCGGGGGCTCGGCCGCCGAGTGCCCGAGGGCGACCACGACGCCCGCGCTCGCGGCACGGGCGATGAATTCCAGAGCGCCGGGCCGTTCCGGCGCGAGCGTGACGAGCCCGATTCGACCCCCGGACGCTTCCTGGAGCGAGTGGAACAGGCTCCAGTCGGGGTCGCGAACGGCCTCGAGCGGGTGAGCGCCCCGATAACCGTCCAGGGGCGAGATAAAGGGCCCCTCGATGTGAATGCAAGCCACCCTCCGGGCGATTTCGCCGTCGCCGCGGCACGCGGTGTCGATGGTCGAGAGCCCGTGCCGCAGGTGGTCGATCGGGGCGGTGATCAAGGTTGGGCAGACCTTCGCCGTTCCCATCGGCCCCTGGGCGAGGATGATCTCGCGTACCAGCTCGACGGTAAGGTCCGGGCTGGAAAACGAGACGCCCCAGCGGCCGTTCATCTGAATGTCCCAGAACGCCGGGGCGACCCACTGGTCCTCGGGCGAGGGGTCGGGCTCATGGCCGGATGGCTCGACCCGCGTGATCACGCCCCCGTCGGTCTCGATCTGGATCAGGCGCTCGGTCTGGACGTCGCGAGCCTGGATCAACATGCGGTTACCCTCGTGCGCTGTCGTCGCGTCGGAGCCCTTGGTTCTATCGGGGGCCTCGCTCGGCGGTTGATCGCGTGGTCTCGCGGCGTTCGAGGGCGGCGGCCACGAAATCGCGGAACAGGGGGTGGGCCTGGGTTGGCTTGGATTTGAACTCGGGGTGGAACTGGACGGCCACGAACCAGGGATGGCCCTTGATCTCCATGATCTCCACGATCGAGCCGTCCGGGCTCGAACCGGCCGCCGTGAGGCCGTGTCGCTCAAACTCGCCCCGATAACCGTTATTCAGCTCGTAACGATGGCGATGGCGCTCATGAATGAGCCGCGATCCGTAGGCCCGGGCCGATTGCGAATCAGGCGCGAGAGCGCAAGGCCACGAGCCCAGCCGCATCGTGCCGCCCCGCTCGCGGACAAGCTGTTGCTCCTCCATCAAGCAGATGACCGGATGGGCCGCCGAGGGGTCGAATTCGGTGCTGTTGGCATCGGCTAGCTCCAGGACGTCACGCGCGAACTCGATGACCGCGCATTGCATCCCCAGGCAGATGCCAAAAAACGGAATGCCGCGGGCGCGGGCGAAGCGAATGGCCTCGATCTTCCCCTCGATGCCCCGCATGCCAAAGCCACCCGGCACCAGGATGCCGTCGACACCCCCCAGAAGCGCCTCCGCGCCTCGGGCGTCGACCTCCTCGGCCTCGACCCGCACGCACAGGACCCGCGCGTGATTGGCGATCCCCGCGTGATCCAGCGATTCATAGACCGATTTATACGAA
>JAKBAP010000275.1 GCA_021808995.1 Planctomycetota bacterium
GACCGGATCGCTGGAGGCTGGCTCTCGACCCCGCGCGAGCCAGGCCATCCTCTCGAGCTTGGCTGGCGATTCCTGGAATACGACCTGCCCGCCATCGTCGACGATTACAACCAAACCGAGCGACAAGGGCGGGAGTGCGTCCCCTGGCTGGGTGCTCTCGTGTGCGCCTCGGCCTTCGACCTGGCACTCCACGATGCCTTTGGCGTGCTGCATGGGCGCTCTTGCTACGATTGTTACGACCCGCGGTTCATGAACCGCGACCTGGGCGCTTATCTCGAGCCGGCATCGCCCCATGCCCGGTTCGCGGGTCGCTATCCCGCCGATTTCCTCACGTCCGCTCGTCCCGATTCCATCCCCGCCTGGCATCTCGTGGGGGGCAAGGATCCGATCACTCCCGACGACCTCACCGGTGACGAGCCCGACGACGGCGTCCCCGTTCTCTTGGGCGATTGGATCAGGCGCGATGGCCTTGCTTGTCTCAAGGTCAAACTGCGGGGGGATGACCCGGGATGGGACCGGGAGCGGCTCGTGGCCGTTGGCCGAATCGCCATTGACGAGGGGTGCTCGTGGCTATCGGCCGACTTTAACTGCACCGTCGGCGACCCGGCCTATGTCACCGAGATCCTCGATTGGCTCATGCTCGATCATCCCCGGCTTCATGGGATGTTGCTCTACGTGGAGCAGCCTTTTCCCTATGACCTTGAGGCCAACCCGATCGACGTCCGGGCGGTGTCGGCGAGAAAGCCGCTGTTCATGGACGAAAGCGCTCACGACTGGCGGCTCGCTCGCCTGGGGCGCGAACTGGGCTGGACTGGGGTCGCGCTCAAGAGCTGTAAGACCCAGACCGGGGCGCTACTCACCCAGGCCTGGGCGCGGGAGCACGGGATGACCTTGATGGTTCAAGATCTTTCAAACCCGATGCTCGCGCAGATTCCGCATGTGTTGCTCGGGGCCCGCGCGGGGACGATCATGGGGGTGGAATCCAACGGCATGCAATACTACCCCGCCGCCTCGGCCCCGGAGGCGGTGGTGCATCCGGGTCTGTATCGGCGCACGAAGGGGCGGCTCGACCTGAGCTCGATCCAGGGCCCCGGATTCGGCTATCGGCTGGGGGAAATCACCCGGGTCCTTCCCGAGCCGGTGTTCAAGGCCGCCCGGTGACGTGGTCGAAAAGCGAGCCTGGTCGAGGAGCGGCGTTGACACGGTGCCTTGTCGATTGTCCTCGGGTCGCTCATGAATCGCGCGGAGTCTCGCGAGCCGGCTCGGGTCCGGACGCCAGGGATCGAGAACGGCTTCGCGGGGAGGGAAGGCCCGAGGGGTCTCGTTTGCGAGTCACTCCGCCCCCTCTCCAACACGCGTCATCGGTGTAATCGAAACTCTTGCGTGTTGCGTAGCCTCGGTGTTCTCCTTCAGATGCTTCCAAAAGCTGGACGAGACCGATACCAGACCGCCTCTCCACTCCCTGCCGCGTGTCTCCCCGGCTACTCACGGGGACCGAGGCGGTTCTTGACCTCGTCAAACGGGACGGTCGCGGCGTCCGCCTCGTCGGCCTTCGCCGCTCCCAGGTCGAGGAGGTCGGCGGCGTCGGCCAGTACCCCTCGATCTTGTTAACGATCTTCCGAGCCGTCGCCTTTGGAAGAACTGGAGATCCTTGATCGCGCGGGGCTTGAATACGATCTCGTAGGTCATTCCCTGTCGTCCTTCCCGCTCGTGACGGCCTTGGACTCAGCCGACACGTCCCCGAAGGCGGGGTCGATAGAACAGGTACTCATCAAACCTCTGGGTAGTCAGGTTCGAGTCGATCCCGCCAAGCCCGTTAATGGTCTCCCAAGGCTTGCCCGCCGCGGACGCCGTCAGCAGCGAAAACACCTCAAGCAGCGAATGGTTTCCACTCCTGTTCGCGCCAATCATCCATCAGGTCGCGCGACCGCATTCCGAGGTCGAGGTCATGAAGACGTCGGAGCCCTTAGAACGCGGACTCCCTCGAAAAAGCCTATGTCGACCTCTCGGAGTCTGTAAAGGTTCCCAAGCGAAGGCCGCGGATTCCCGGCGAACGGGGGGACAGGGTGACCATGCGTCTTGCTCCAGGGTTGTCTCGCGCCACGAGGAGAGCCGGCGAACCGCTGGGGCAAGGTGTACCAGGAGGAACCAGGAACCCCATGCATTCTCTCTCCGTGGGGTGGCCAAACGCCAACCAATCGCCATCGACTCATCCCGACCGCGGCCAATTCATCACTGGCTCCGGGCGGATTGCGTGATCACGCCTTCCCGTTTTTACAAAGCTCATGGGAAAAAGGGCGACCAAGGTCCCACCTTATGTTCACTACATCAGCGCCTTCCAACTTCGTAATCATGAGAGCAACACGAATCAGATCAACGTGTTACATCACGGAAAGTACATCGACCATACCCCTTGGCATGCGACTTGCTATTAAGGTGTGGCAATTCGAGCAGGAGACTCAGGTCTCCGGGACCCCGACACTGTTCACGACCAACTGGGAGCCAACAATGTTAGTTTTAAGCAGGAAGCTGGGCGAGAAGATCGTCATTGGCGACAACATTCTCGTCACGGTGGTCAAGATTGATCGCAATCAGATCCGGATCGGCATTGAGGCACCTCAGGACGTGTCCGTGTATCGTGAGGAGATCGCACCGGCCCGGGCGGCCCGCTCGGCTCGCGAGGCGGTGTTGGCGGGCTAGGGCGCTGGGCGAGGAGAGCGCGTGAGCCAATTCCCGCGGTCGCGCCCTTGGCGCGATCGCTTGGGCGAGTGAACAATAGAGACCGCGTTTTGAGGGGACGAGGCGTTCGCGGGGCGAATTCGCGTCGCGCGGTGGCCCTTGTCGCGAGCGCGAGCCGAGGTCGTCCCAGCGATGCTGTCGACGTGGATCGAGACGGCGGCCCGTGGTCGCCTGGCTGGACCAGTGCGAGCGGGGATGTGGTCGACGGTCGTCATCGGCACGCATCCCATCCAGGATCAACAGAGGGTCTGGCTCGAGTGCGAGGTCGACGACCTCAAGCTCGGCCGGCTGCCCGCGTTCTGGCTGTGTAATCGGGGCGCGAACAGCATCTGGCACGCGCCGATTCCGCCCCAAGGAGTTGGTGCTCGACTGCATTATCGCTCGGTGGTCGAGCAGGCATCGGGCGAATCGGCCTTCGGCTCGTATCAAGATACCGTGGTTCGGCCGAACCTGCCCGACCTGGCCGATCCCGCCGACTCCCTCTCGCCTGGGGCCGAGGGGCTGATTGGCAATCGCCTGATGACTGTCCGGGTTGGCGCTCGGGGCTCGACCTACGACGTCTATTTTCCCACCGTCGGTCTCCATTCCTCGGTTCGTCCCAAGCAAGGCGACCTGCCCCACAGCCGCTGTCATTTCCGCGGCATCATCGGCGGCCTGGCCCTTGACCGAAGGCTCGATTGGTTCACCGAGCGAACCGCCTGGGATTCCTATCAGCAATACCAGGGGGCGACCAACCTTCTGACCACCAAGCTCACCTGGCGGCGGGGGCGGATCGAGGTCCTGATCACCGACCTGGTCGCGATGGGCGATTGCCTTCCCTTGAACGCCGGCCGTGAGAAATCTCCTGGCCAGTACATCAAGCGGTTCCTCTTCAAGAACGACGGCAACGAACCCCGAGACGCGATCTTCGCCCTTCACGTCCAGGCCGAGATCAACGGCGGGGTCGGTGATCTGGGGCTCTCATGGCACGATGTCGACCGGGCGCTACTCGCGGTGAATCGGGGTCATAGCCACTCCAACCGCAAGCTGGCTCGGGACGCCACGGTGGAATTCGCCCTGGGCCTGGACGACAAGGGAGACGTCGAGTGCGAGCCCACGGGCCCTAACGAGGCGATCCTCTTTCGCACGATCCACTTGCCCGCCGAGGGATACGCGACCGTCGACCTCCTGGTTTCGGGGGCGTTCACGGGCTGGAGCGGTGATCGGGGGACGTTTGAGCACTGGCTGCGACCGGCCTTGAACTGGTTTCGGTCGGCCGATCTCGATCGGGTGGAGCAGACGACAGCGCGTCAGTGGGACGATTTCATCGAGCCGTTGCCGGATCTGTGGTTTCCCAAGCCGACCTATGCCGTCAATCTGAGGCGATCAGCGCTCGCGACGGCGCTTCATTGCGATGCCGAGTATGGGGCGATCGCGTCGGGTTTTGATCGGGGTCTCTCCGCCTATTGTTGGCCTCGCGAGGCGATCTGGATTGGGGGAGCGCTCAATCGCCTGGGTCATCCCGAAGTTGGGGCGCTCGCGTTTCAGTGGTTGAATAAGGTTCGGGCGCGGCAAAACCCGTTCACCTATTGGTTTCAGAAATTCACGATCGACGGCCTGCCGGAATGGGAGACACCGGCCGTGGACCAGACCGCCCTGATCCCCTGGGGCGTGGAGCGGCATTACCGAAGCGTCGGTGACCTGGACTGGGTGCGTGGCCTGTGGCCGATGATCGAGCAAGCCGCGAGCGTCTGCATGGGCGATGCGTGCGGCCATCCTGGGCTCTCGTTCATCAAGGAGCTCAATCTCCTCAGCTCATCGGCCGCCAATGAGCAGGTCTATGGCGCGTTTCTCTACACAAACGCGTGCGTGGTCGCTGGGCTCCGCGCCGCCGCGCGGCTCGCGACTCAACTGGACCGGGTCGAACAAGCCACGGGCTGGCAGGCCGCCGCCGACCGGATCTGGTTCTCCGGCATCCTGGGCGAATCAACCGATTCCACCCCCGCCGCCCCTGGCCTGGTCGACCCCGATTCGGGGCGATTTCTCCAGGGACGCAGGGTGTCGACGCTCAAGGGACTCTGGACCAGCGACCTCGATCATCTCGCCGATCGAACCAGCATGCTGGATGTCGCCATGTTGGGGTTGGCGGTCCCGTTTGGCCTGCTCCCGGCGTCCGATCCCAGGCTGGTTCGCACCGCCGAGCAGATCCTCCGCGCCAACGAAGCCCTACGCGGTGACCCCCAAGTGTTGTCGCGGCTTGAGTATGATCCCTCGCCATCCCATCGCAATGGCACGGTCGACCCCAACGAGATCTCCAGCCTGGCTTCGTTCTGCATGGTTCGTTATCTCATTCAGCTCGGCCGCGAAACCGGGCAGGGGCGATACTGGACTCGGGCCGTCACCCTGCTGGATGGAATCCTGAGCCGGCTCTCGCTCCTTGGCCTGGTCGTCCGCCCGCCGGGTCGAGCTCCCGAGCCGACGCGTCAGGTCGTGAATCCCGGCGGGGCGGCCTGGCGGCTGCACGCCATGCTCATCGAGACCATGCTCGATCTGGCCGGCCTCGACTATGACGCCGTCTCTCGCCGTCTCAGCCTCCGCGTGATCCTTCCCGGCCAGTGGCCACGCAGTGGCATCCGCCAGGTCTTCGCCTGTGGAGAGATCGCCACCTTCCTGGAACGCCCCATCGGAGGGCGCGTTTATCACCTTCAGCTTCGAGCCAGGCTCCTCCATCCCACCACGATCGACATCGATCTGACCTGCCCGGATCTGACCGAGCTCGGTCCCTGGCAAGCCGACCCCCCGACGCCCGAGCCAGTCCTCGACTCTCGCACCGGCCGCGTGCACTTTCAGGTCGACTTGCCAGCCGGTTCCGGCGAGTGGAGCTGGACCTGGGGATAGTCGCCCCGAGGTTCGCGATTGTCGCTACAGGCCCAGGTGGATCGCCGTCCTTGTGAACCGACCCCAGAGTGCGATCGCCGACTCGCGGGCTCCCTCGCTGGGTGTCCAGACGCCGCGGATTCGCGCCCGCACTAGCACCCCGCGCTCCAGATCATGTCCAAACAACCGATAGCTCGTACCCTCGTCGGCGATCTCCCGATCGAGCAGCCCGAACGGCTGAACCATCTCGACATAAGTCTGGCCAGGGAAGGGGGTCCCGGCCATTAGGGTGATCGCCCCCGGCGTCGATGGAGCCATCAAGACGCCCTGGTTTTCCCTGGCGGGCGTGGCCACGATCTCGGCCCGACACGACCGGGGCCATCGGCTCCCCAGGATGACCTCGAGAGTCTGGACCAGGCCGACGGTGCGCGTGTGGGCACTCACTTCCAGGTCGACGCCGTCAGCCCCCTCAATGGTGGACCAGACGGCCTTCAGGGCCACGTCTCCGCCGACCATCAGTCGATAGGTCACCGCGACCCCACCCCTGATGGGCGTGTGGTCGATGAGCATCCCTGGAGCGATCCCAGCATTCGCGACCCCCTGGCCGATCGCGCCCCGAAGACCCAGCAGCCGGGCGTGGGTGACGTCAGCCGTGGGCGAGAGGCCCGGCGATTCGTCATCAAGCCGTAACGACCAGCGCCGACCACCCCAATCGTGGGAATATCCAGGCCCTTCCCGCGGCCAGTTGCTTATCGCCACCTGCCAGGCCCAAAAAAAAACGCCCGCCGGCTCGTGGTCAGACGAATCGGCGGGGCCGGTATTGAAAATGCCGGGGATGAACGAGACCGACGTCTCGGCTGATCAGAGGTACTTCTAAAAAGTTTCATGATCAACATCGTCCAGGTTAGACTGCCTATTGTGTTTGTCAAGAGGCTGCCAAGCGGGACGCCAGATTTTTTCGCCAGGAACGGTTCATGCCGGGGATTCGGATCCGTCGCGTAGTGGGTAGGCGTCGACCTGCCCGACGGCCTCGCCATCGGCGAGGAGCAGGCGGCCGTGGCGGATTCGGGCGAGTTCGAGGCGATCGGCGCGGCATCGTTCGCAGGCGAGTCCGTAGTTTTTCAGCTCGCTCGAGGCTCCGTGGCTCCAGGGAGCGGCGATCCGGTAGCGTGCCGGCTGGTCGCACCCTGGAGAGCAGCAAAGGAGCTGGTAGGAAAACACCAGATTCGAGTTCACGGGGGGGGTTCTCCCGGCTGGCTCGGAGCGCGGCGGGCGCTGGTGGGGGCGCGACCGCCGAGCATCAGATAGAGCACGATCAAGAGGGCGCTCGCGATCGCCACCGCGGCCTTGAGGGGATAGGGGATCGAGGACGCGGAGACGAAGCCCTCGACGAAGGCCGCCAGGAAAAACAAGACGACGGCCGCTCCCAGGGCGGGGAGGGCATTCGCGGCCTCGCGAGCCAGCGAGCGCGGGCGGCTTTCTCCTTGGGTCTCGATGAGTCCCCAGCCCATCCGCAGGCCGGCGGCGGCGGAAAAGACGACGGCCGTGAGCTCGAATGAGGAATGGGCCGTGACGAACGTATAGA
>JAKBAP010000276.1 GCA_021808995.1 Planctomycetota bacterium
TGCGCGCCGTCCACGGGTTGCACTGAGTTACGAAGGGCCAGGGCGGGCGGCCATCCTTCGGCCTTATTCGATTGCCCGCCGCGCTCGGATCACGTGGCCGTTCGGGTCGCCATCGTTCCCGACGACCTCCGTGCGGATTCGGTGATCGGCGATGAGGGCCGCGACATCGGGGACCGAGGCGACCTGCTGGGTGAGGATCAAATCGCCCGCGCCCGCGTGCTCCAGCGTCGCGGCGGCGCGGCGGGCGGTCGCGCCAAAATACTCGAGCTGATCGTTCACCGTCGCCGCCAACACCGGCCCGCGATGGATCCCAATCCGCGGCATCAAGACATACGCCGATGGATTGGTATCGCGCCTTTCCAGCAGGCCAAGCGCGCTGCGGACCGCCGCGGTCGGGTCGCTGAACGACGCGACCAGCCCCTCGCCCTGGATCCTGACGACCGCGCCACCGCCGGTCTTGATCGCGTCCGACTGGACTCGCAGCGACTCTCGAATCATTCCAAAGGCCCGAGTGTCGCCCTGTTCCCGATAGATCGCGTCGGCCCGCGCGGGATCAAGCGCGGTCACCACGAGCGTCACCATCGATACCGCCGCGAGCTGCCCCGGCGCGAGCAATTGGTCCGGGAAGAGCTCGCGGAAAAGCGCGATCGACGCCGCCCGTGCCGCCGTCAGGGCGTCCGACCGTGAGGCCGTTCGCTCGACCCGCACGACCAGGTCCTGGTCGAAGCGATTGCCGAGGACTAGGACCTGACCTCCGATCGGCATCGAGGCCGGCGCGGTCGGGGCGGACCCTGGCGCGAGCTCGACCTCCCATCGCCTCGCGCCCGAGCCGCCGCGGATCGCGAATTCGACCGACCACGGTAGCCGCGGACCGCGCAGGCGATACGCCCCCTCGGAGAGCTCGAGCTCGAGCTCCATTCGCTCGCCTGGTGCCAGCCTGACCTGGGCGGGGACATGGGGCGAATGGGCTGGCCCGCCGATGCAATAGACGGCCAGGTCGGCCTCGCGGATTTCGGGATGAACACGAAAGATCATCTCGATCGAGCTTGCGAAATCGAGGGGAAAGTCAACGTCGCAGGCCTTGCAATGGGCGTGCTCGGTGATGACCTTGAGTGAGTCCCCGACCTGGCAAGAAATACGGCAGACCGGGCAGAGCAGATCCCAGCGCAATTCCAGCAGTCCTTCGCGCGCGCCGTGCAGGCAGGCGGCGATGACCTGGTCGGGGTCGAGCTCCAGCCGTCTCGCCAGCGCGATCGGTCGGATCCGGGCGACCTCCTGGGCTGATCCAGCGGCGAGGAATTCGCCCAATCGCTCGACGAGGGCGGCGTCCACGCCCCGTCCGGCGAGTGTGTCCAGAAGGCTCTCGAGCCGCTTGCGCTTCGGCGCTGGCAATGGGGCGGGTGCCTCGAACGGGTCGACCAGCGCCTGGGCCGAGGACGAACCACCCCGCGCCCGGCCCTGGATCGTCGCGTCGATGCGCCGATAGACTTTCTCGAGACTCTTTCGCAGCCCGACTCCCACCCCAAATCGCGAACCAACTCGAATCGCCCAGGTCCGCGGCTCGAGGTGAAGCCGATGAACCAGGCTCGTGCCCCCACCCGGCCGCGGGGCGAGATCGACCGTGCTCACAAGCCACACGAACGGACCCTGGCTGTATTCGCGAAACACCCCCATTCGCCGTGGTTCGACCCATTCATAGGGATGCTCCTCGCCTTGCTCGAGCATGCCTGCCTTTCGCGTTTCGGAAAACGTCCGCGCGCCGCGCCCTTCCTCATGGCGGGTGGTGTATTTCACGGCGGGAAAACCGATCGCGCGATCGAGCCGGTCGGTGTTGGTGACAAGGGGCCAGAGTTCGCGTGGGCTGGAATCGAGCTCCCAGGAGAACTCAAAGGCAAGGACGCGGCTCGAATCGCGGTTGGGCAAGACCGGGTGCATCGGCATTCCGATGGGCGATCCGTGGAGTAGCGCCTCAAGGTCGCGGAGCATCGCCCCCGCGTCGACATAGCGGTCCTCGGGCCGTTTTGCCATGGCTCGCTCGACGACTCGGGCCACGCCGTCGCCGACCATGGGATTTTCAGCCGAAAGGGGAGGGGGCGGGGCATGGCAATGCTGGTTCGCCAGTTCCTCGTGGCTCGTCCCTTCAAAAGGAGGCTTGCCGGCGAGGAGCTGGTAGAGCGTGACTCCCATGGCATAAACGTCGGATCGCGCGTCGGCCACGCGGCCGGTCCATTGCTCGGGTGCCATGTAGTGGGGCGTGCCGAGAAGTGCCCCGGCCGCGGTCAGGGCCATTGATTCGCTGTCGACAATGTGCCGCGCCAGGCCAAAATCCGAGATCTTGATCCGCGGGCCCGAGCCCCCCGATCCATCAAGCTCCGCGCTTCGGGGAAACGCGACCTGGGTCGGGGGAAGGACCATGGTTTCGTCCATCCCGACCCACGGCTCGACCCGGAGCGTCTCGGAGAGTGGTTCGGCCGTCGGGCTTGGTTGTAGGATGAAGATATTACTCGGCTTGATGTCGCGGTGAACGATTCCGCGCTCGTGGGCCTCGGAGAGCCCCCGCGCGACGCTGGCCATGATGGCGAGGGCCTCTCGCTCGTCGATCCAGCTCCGCCTTCGGAGCAACCGATCCAGGCCCTCTCCCGAGATATATTCGAGCACGAGATACGGGACGCCGTCTTCCTCGTTGAATTCCAGCAAATTGACCACGTGAGGGCTATTGATCGCGGCCAGCATTCGGGCCTCCTTGCGAAACCGCTTGAGCCCGGACGCGTCGGCGCGTTCACTCCGCAGGATCTTGATCGCGACCGTCGTCCCTTGCGCGGGGTCGAAGGCGCGAAAGACCACCCCTTGACCCCCTTCGCCCAGCTTTTCGAGGAGCCGATAGCGACCGATCTCACTAGGTGGCGCCGCGGGCAGGCTCGGCTCGGACTCGATCCCCGGGGCCGAGCTCCCGTGGGATGAGAAACCCAATTGAAGGTTTGACGACTCGAGCCGCCAGTCCCCGGTTAAGTCGTGCGACGAGGGATCGTCGGTCCAGACGGGTTCGGCCGCCATGGACCTCGACACGGTGAGGCGTTCGTGGATCTCGAGCGCTGTCGGCCGGTCCGCTGGGTCGTCGGCGAGAAGATCGCGGATCACCGTCCCAAGGACGGGGTTGGCCATGGCTCGCTCGCGATCCGCTGGGCCCGTCCCTCCCGTGAGCAGCCAGACGACGATGCCCCCGAGACCACAAAGGTCGGCGGCGCGCTCGGCCGCGGGTCCCTCGCCGGCCTGGGGATCGCGACAGGATTCGTCGAGCGATCGGATGGCGGGATGCCCCGTCTCGAGGCCGGTGAAATCAAGCCTGGGCCGACCACCCACCAGGAAGATCCGGCCCGGTCCCAGCCGCCCATGGGCCAGCCCCATTCGATGGGCCTGATCGAGAGCAAGCGACAGCGCCGCGACTAGTTCGACCGCCTCGTCCTGGGGCATCGGCCGGGATCCGCTCACGACCTCGGCCAGCGTCCGCCCGTCGACCCAGTCGAGCATGACGTAGGGAGGATCATGATCAAGAGCCGAGTCGATCACGCGGATCGCCGTCGGGTCATCCAGGCGAGACGCGAGCCAGATCCGGGCGATCAATCGCTTCCATCGGCCCGCGTCGACCTTCGCCGCGGTGAGATCACGGACTTCGACCAGGGATTCACTGAGTGAGTGGTCCCCCTCGACCCTCGCCCGATACGAAACCCCGTCCGCCCCAGCGCCGAGCTGGGCCAGCAGCCGGTAACGGCCAAGCACCATCGGTCACCCCAATCCAAACCCGCCTCGGCAACGTGATCACCACCCTCGGGCCATATTCTGGCATCGCCCGGCCCTCGCCGAAAGAGTCAGGCCCTCAACTCAATTTGCCGGACAGCCTCGAAGACCCCGATCGCGACGGCGTTTGACAGGTTGAGCGAGCGCGCCGCCGGATCGATGGGGATGCGAACCACACGGTCGCCGGCGTGATCGAGCACCGATCGCGGCAGGCCCTGGGTCTCGCCGCCAAAGACCAAGCCATCGCCTGACCGATACGCCGCCGACGTGTAGGAGACAGCCCCCTTGGTACTGAAAAACCAGAGCCGATCCCGACCGATCTCGCTCGCGGCGTCGTCGAGCCGGTCGACGAGCCTGAGCTTCAAACGTGGCCAATAATCGAGCCCCGCCCTCCGCACGTGGCGATCATCCAGGTGGAATCCAAGAGGGCGCACCAGCCACAGAGTCGCGCCGGCCGCGACGCAGGTGCGGCCGATCGCTCCCGTGTTATGCGCGATCCGGGGCTCGTGCAGGATGACGTGCAGTAATCCCATGTCGTTGGTTTCCTGGGTCGACACCTGGTATTTACCTCAGTGGGCCGCCGCTTGGGTCGCCGCGGGCTCGAGGTCGGCCTCGACCTCGAGTCCATCGTGATGGCCGACGCCAGGTTCCTCGGCCTGAGCTCCCTGGTCGCCTCCAGAAGACGACCCGGCCCGATCGCTGAACCATTGAATCACGTAATAAAACACCGGCGTGAGGAAGATTCCGAAGAGCGTCACCCCCAACATTCCGCTGAAGACGGCGACGCCGAGGGTCCGCCGCATCTCGGCCCCCGCCCCCTCCGACACCATGAGGGGATAAACGCCCAGGATAAAGGCCAGCGAGGTCATCATGATCGGGCGCAACCTGAGCTCGCACGCCTCGAGCGTGGCCTGTCGAGCCGTCGCGCCGCTCTCGCGCCTGGCCTTGGCGAATTCGACGATCAAGATCGCGTTCTTGCACGCCAGGCCGACGAGCACGATGAACCCAACCTGCGTGAAGATATTGATATCAAGATGGGCCATGAGCACGCCTACGATCGAACAGAGCAAGCACATGGGGACGACCAGGATGACCGCCAGGGGGAGCGACCAGCTCTCGTATTGGCCGGCCAAGACCAGGAATACGAGCACGACGGCCAGAATGAAGGCCGTCGCCGCGGTCGATCCGGTCTCGAGCTGCAGAAACGCCAGCTCGGTCCATTCGGTCCGCATCGCGAGCGGCAAATCGGCCTGGGCGACCTCCTTCATTCGCTCGATGGCCGCGCCCGAGCTCACGCCAGGGGCGGCGTCGCCGTTGATCGCGGCGGCGGGATACATGTTGTATCGCATGATCAGGACGGGCCCGGCGACGTCGCGGATTTCCGCGATCGTCCCCAGGGGGACCATTCCGCCGCGATCGCCACGGATCTTGAGCTGACTCAGATCGGCGATCTGGGACCGGAATTCGGACTTACCCTGGACATTCACCTGCCAGGTCCGGCCAAAGAGGTTGAAATCATTGACGTAGAGCGAGCCCAGATAGACCTGAAGGGAGTTAAACAGCTCGCCGATCGAGACCCCTAGCAGCCTCGTCTTGGTGCGGTCGATCACGAGCTCAAGCCAAGGGGTCCGCGCTCGAAAGCTGGTGAAGAGCCCGCGGAGGGATTGGTCCTCGCTCCCGCGCGCCACGATGCCCGCGGCGACCTTCTCGAGCGCGTCCATGCCAAGATCGCCGCGATCCTGGACAATGATCTTGAACCCGCCGGCGGTTCCGAGTCCGTCGACCGGTGGGGCCTCGAAGACATTATATTCGCCCTCGCCAATCTGACTGGCGAGCTTTTGCTCGAGCCGGGACGCGATCACGTTGCTGGAGAGCCCCTCCGCCGCGCGATGGTGGAACTCGTCGAGCATCACGTACATCGCGCCAAAATTGGGGGCGTTCGCGTTCATCAGGATCGACTGCCCCGCGATCGCGACCGTGTGCGCGATCCCCGGCGTCTCGGCGGCCGTGCGCTGGATCCGCCGCATCACCGACTTCGTCCGCTCAAGCGACGACGAATCGGGGAGCTGCACGTTGAGGAGCAGGTATCCCTTGTCTTGCGCGGGGATGAATCCCACCGGGGTCTGGGTGAATCCATAATACGTGAGCCCCAGGAGCCCCCCGTAAAGCAAGAGCACCACCACGCTCACCCGCAAGAGACCGGAGACGAGCAAGGTATAGACCCGAGTCGCCCCATCAAATCCACGATTAAACAGGTAAAAGAACACACCGAGGATCCAGTTCAGCGGGCGAAGGGCGGCCAATCCGGCCAGGATGCCGGCCGCGACGGCGAGCGTGGGGGGGGCGTAGGGGGCGAACCGAGGGGGGAGGCTCGCCGACAGGCCAGCGCCCCATCGCGTGGCGATCTCGGGCGTGAGCCAGGCGTGGGCGGCCCAGGCGAAGAGGGCGACGAACGCGGGACCGGGAAGTGTCTGATAAACCCCCTTCTGGCGGGGCTTGAGCAAAAGCGCCGACAGCGCCGGCGAAAGCGTGAGCGAGTTAAAGGCCGAGATCACCGTCGAGGTCGCGATGGTCAAGGCGAACTGGCGGTAGAACTGCCCCGTGATCCCCGTGATGAACGCGCAAGGAATGAACACCGCCGTGAGCACCAGCCCCACCGCGATCACCGGCGACGAGACCTGCTCCATCGCCAGGATGGTCGCCTCCCGCGGGGCCAGCCCGTGCTCGATGTGATGCTCGACCGCCTCGACCACCACGATCGCGTCGTCCACGACGATGCCGATCGCCAGCACCAGGCCAAAGAGGGTCAGGTTATTGAGCGAAAACCCGATTGCCGCCATCACGGCGAAGGTCCCGATGACAGCCACCGGAACCGCGACCAGCGGGATCAAGGCGGATCGCCAGTTTTGCAGGAAAAGAAGCACGACGAAGGCCACCAGGATCACCGCGTCGCGGAGCGTCTTGAAGACCTCCAGCACCGACTCGCGAATAAACGGGGTCGTGTCGTAGACGATCTTGTAATCGAGGCCCGAGGGGAACCGCCCCTTGAGCTCGTTCATCTTTTCAATGACCGTCCGGGCCGTGTCGAAGGCGTTGGTCCCTGGTCGCTGATAAACCGACAAGGCGACCGAGGGCTGCCCGTCCAAGGTGCATTCCTGGTCATATTCGCGAGCGCCCAATTCGACCTCGGCGACGTCCCTGAGCCGCACCACCCGCCCCTGGGCGTCGGTCTTGAGGATCATGTCGGCGAACTGGTCGACGTCGATCAATCGCCCGAGGGTGCTGATCGTGTACTGAAACACCTGCCCCGTCGGGACCGGCGGCTGACCGAGTCGGCCGGCGGCGAC
>JAKBAP010000277.1 GCA_021808995.1 Planctomycetota bacterium
TCATGGTACTGGTTGTGTTCTTGCCACGACATCACGATCGAGCCCGAGGGGCTCGCGCTTAGGCTTGCCGGTTCCGGCCAGCGTTGACTCGCGAGCCTGCGCCCGATTCGGATCGCGGCGTCGACCACCCCAGCAAGAGGAGCCCGGGCCCCGTTCCCGTCCCAATCGTCGCCCAGCAAGCGGATCGCGCGCAGCGCCTCGTCCGCGCGCCGCCAGCCCTGGGGTTCGGAGGCGACTACCGCGGCGGCTGGAAAATCGGGGGGGTAAGCCGACCGAGAGTATGCCCATTGATCCACTGGGGTGAGCGAGTTCACTGTTTCCCCCACCAGGAAAGCGCCTCGGGTGAGCAGATCTTGACAAACGCGTCCACGATCGCACGGTGGCCAACCGTGAAGCCGTCCCGTGGATCTTGATCGGGAGCAAGTGGTCCGCGAGCCGTCAGCGACAACAAGAGAAACTCTGGTTCCTCGCCCACCGAGTTCCGGTCCAGCCGGACGGCGATCCTGAGCCGGCCCCGCCCGGGGCGTATTTCGAAGCAAAACTCCCCGCTCGGCCCCTCGAACACAAGATCAACATCATTGATTATGGCTGTTGGAAACAACCCTGGCAAGATCCTCGTCCATTCCTTGGCGTTCCGCCAGAAATCCCCCATGTGGATCCGGTTAACATAGTTCACCTCCCATTGGTTGGGCTGGAGCGTGCCGAGACCGGCCTCTCCGACGAACTGTTGAAATCCCTCGTAGAGTCTAGCGAATTCACCATGAATCGCGGCGAAACCGGGGTATGGTACCGCGCTCGCCTTTCTCCAGTTGTAAAGGAATCGGCTCTTTTGGGCCTGGATCACGCGATCCTCGCTCGCGCTGAGGATCTGAAGCCGAGTCGAGCCAGACTGAAAAATGCTCGTGATGTCGGGAATGAATCCATGACTCCGGTCTGGGAATGTCTCGTACTGATCGGGCACGTAGACCGCGTCGTGGGTCCGAGTCCACTCCATTCCCGGTAGGGATTTCCAGTACCATCCGAGGAGGCCGCTGGTCAGGCCCGCGATCGGGGCGAACTGGATGCCGAGGACCGTCTCGTGAATCGGCGGGTTGCTGAAACTCGGCGATCTGGGCGACTCGGGCATCATGGGTTTTGGAGCTTTGGCGCTCGCAAGAGCGCCGGTTCGAATGAGGCCGTGGGACGCATCGCCGCTCGATTCGTCACCGATCCGTGGTTTATTCTGGGCCATCCCGGCCGATTTGGTCAACCTGGAATCAACGGAGTCTTCCCGCCGCTAGCTTCCCAGGCCCAGGTTTCGCAGGGCGTTGTAGACCGTCTGGAGCATGGTTTGCTCGTTGGCGGTGTAGGTCGACCCGGCGGTGGCCGCCCCCATGGTGGGCTGGGTGATCGGCGGCTTGCCGAAAAAGGCTAGCTTCTGGCTCGCGGCGGTGGCGATCTGGGTGCCGACCGACGATCCCAGGGTGAGATTCACGCCATCGGCCATCGAGCCGGCGACCTGGATGGCGGTCCGGGAGTCAACCACCCCCGTGATCGCCGTCGCGCTGGTCGTGACCACCCCCAGCCTGACGTGAGCCGTCGTCGGAAAGCCGGTGGTGTTCACCACCAGCGCGCCGGCATTGGTCAGGTCGAGATAGAGGTACGACGTCGCCGAGGCGGCCAGGGCCAAGGGGACGATCCCGGCGTACTGGCCGATCGTGCCGTCCTGCTTCAAATAGCCGCCTGGCGCGATCCGCGCGTTCAGGCTGACCGAGGGGCTTTCATTGGTGGAGACCACCAGCCCGCCGACGGGGGCGAGGGCGTCGAGAATGGTGAAATCGCCCGACATGGCGACGTTCCAGTTACGATCGCCGGCGGCCGGCAGGGCCAATCGCGCGTTGGGTGTGTAAGTATTGCTCATGCGGGGCTCGGATTCCAGGTAAGAGTGGCCTGACGAGTCGTTGGGTTGTATTGATATTCCAGCCGGGAATTGTACGCGAGCGGGGCGGGGGGCGCCGGCGGCGCGGACAGCGAGACCGAGACCGTCTGGGGAGGGCCCACGTTCCCGGCCGAGTCGACCGGGCAAACCCCCCAGTTCCAGACGCCGCCGGCCAATGGGGGCGACGCCCATGAGTAAGAGCCCGACGCCAGGCCGTAGCCCCCCTGGCCGTAGCCGCCGTTGCCATAGCCGTCGGTCACCACGCCCGGGGTGTAGGCGGGCACGCTCGCGACCGCCTGGGTGTAATTAATACCAGCGCCCGCGCTCGGTTCGCCGTAGATGTTGAAACCCACCAGGTCCGAGCCCAGATACGTCCCTCCTTGCCACGACAGGGTCGCGTGGCGGGGGGGGCGCGGGGGTAGGCTCGCGCTAAAATTCACCTGACGTTCCCCGGCCGCGACCGTCCCCACGTCGATCCGCCCCACCGCGAGCGGCATCGGGATCGCGCACGAGGTCGCCACCCCGCCATGCATCAAGGCCCCGTCCAGATAGACCTGAAACAGCGTCCCGGCGGCCGCGGTCGTGGTCCACGACACCAGGAGCTGGCTCCCGTGGGCGATCGGAGGGTTAACGTTCAGAATCGCGGTTTGGCTGAACATGATTAGGTATGAACCATGAGGTTAATGCGAACACGCGAATGACACGATCAGACGAGCCCGACCAGCCTGAGGGTATAGGGAAGGCACCAGCCGCCGGCCGTCGGCCTGGGGCCCATCGGCGAGGGGTCGTATTCGCCGGGAAACACGACGTTGGTCCAGACTCGGCCCAGCGTGTCGACCAGGACGTGGGGCTGGCCGTCGGCGTACGAGAGCAGGGCGCTCTCGAGCTCGCCCAGGGTCGTGAGGCTCGAGCCCTCGAGCACGCCCGAGACCCGAAACTCCCGCCCGCGAGCCCCTCCATAGAGAGCCTGGCGACCGGAAAGGCCGAAATAATCGTTGATTTGAAGCGCGACCGGCTGGGGCTGGTGGACGATTCGCACCGCCGCGCCGAAGACCGCGTTGCCGTCAAGGGTTGCCACGGATGATTCTCGCTCTCTTGCGGGTTCTAGATGCGAAACGAGCCATGGTTGGACGGCAGCGACGAAAGAGCGGGCTGGACCGGGCCGCGGATTCGATCGAGCTCAAGGGCGGTTCGTCGCGCGGCCGCCCTCAGCTTTTCCAGATCCTCAAGCAAGCCGGATAACGACGCGCCCGATTCGCTCCCCTGGGCTCGAGCCCCGGAATACGAGCCGCCACGAGCCCGGGCCGGGGCGGGAGTGGCCCCCGCGACGTTCCAGGCGTCGCGAGGGGCCGCCAGGTCAAGCTCGGCCGGGACGTCGCGACCCGCGAGATCGGGCGCGGACGGCGGAAAGGCCGGGATCGTGCGGAATTGGTTCGCCCCCTCCGCCCTTAGGCTCGACCAGGAATCGCCCGGGATCGCCCGCGTGTCCAGGCCAGGCGTGGCGAGCTTGGCGCTTGCTTTCGCGGCGTCCGGCGGCGGATTGGGCTGAAATAACGAGACCGCGACCGGCGGCTGGTCGGGCACCTGGGGCGGGTTCGCGGCGAGCGGGGCCGCGGGTTCGGGCAAGGCCCCCCCCCACGGGGAATCCCCGCCAAGGGGCGCACGAGGAACCTCGATCCCCGGTCGATTCCAGGACCAGGCGTCGGCCTCTGGAATCGCGACACTCGCCGGCGAGGACCAGGGACGCCCCTCCACGGGGCCCTCTCCCAGATCCGATTCCAGGCCAATCGCCGGGAAATCGCCGATCGGAATCGGCGGCTCGGCCGCGAGCCCGCCGGCCGCCTCGAGCTGGGCCGAAAGCCAGGCCCGGGACGCGGCGGGATCGCCGGAGGCGTCGTGGGCCGCCTGGCGAGCGGCCTCGGCCTCGAGCAACCCACGCTCATGGTCCGACAAGGTTGTCACGACAAGGCTCCCGGATGGATGAACCACGAAGACAATCCAAGGAAACGCACCAAGAATCCCTCAATCGCGGAGACAACACGAGGAACCACGTCTACATCTCGGCATCCTCCTTGATGTGTTCGCGTGGTCCGGGAACCGCTGGTCCTAGAAAAAGCCCTCGATCAGGCTTTCCTGGCGGGCGGCGACCAGCCCATCGACCCAGGCCGAGGGGTGTGGGACACGCCCGGCGGCCACCATCATCGAGGCCAGGTCGACGGCGTCCTCGAGTTCGATCGAATCGGTGACCCCCGCCATCCGGGCGCAGAGCCTCAGATAGCGGGCGAAGGTTTTGGGGCCGCTCCCGTGACGGCCTCCCCGAGCTGGTCCCATCGCGCCTCGGATACGGGATCACCCGGCTCGAGCACCAGCAGCCGGGCGAAATCCTCGGACTTGAGGTTGTAATTGGCCGAGAGCAGCCGGACGGCCATCTCGAACTTGGCCCGCAGCCGCTCGAGCGGCGGGACCGGCTCGACGCCATAAAGGACATCGAGCAAGGCGTCGGATTCGGGTCCCAGACTCGCCCCACCCCAGACCTCGACACCCGACTCGGTGACCCGGGGGGTGAACCGAATCCGGGGCTTGGGGAGGGTCCAGGCCTGGCCGTCGGCCAGGAGCACCTTTCGTCCCTCGCTGAATCCTGGCTTTCGCAGCGCCTGCTCGTCAAGCATCATCGGTCTCCGACTTGAGGAACCCCAGCTCGAGGTCTCCAGCGGCGGGGGTCCAGAGGTAGCGTTCCTGGCCGTCCCGGGGATGGCCCTTGGGATAAAGGATCGTGTCGGCCGGGCTCCGGGTGACGAACAGCCGGCCATGGGGCTGAATGCGAATGTAACCACGCTCCCCCCGGCCACGGTCGACCCCCAAAAGGGGCTCCGCGACATCAAGGATCGAGGACACCCGGTCCACCATCCGGGACCCCGCCTTGCGACCTTCGGGAATCATGACCGCGTCTGGAATCCTGTTCACGGGATATGCTCGTGGTCAAGTTGTGATCGATGCAAACACGGATGGAAAGGCCGGCGCCAGGGAGAGCGGTGGTCCTTTCGCGCCGACCCTCCATCCGGTCCGCGCGGTCGGTGGCGTCAGACGCGGGTGATTGCCAGGGGGTTGGTGACGCCGTCGGAGGAAAAGGCCTGCCAGGTCCCCATCACCGAGCCGAACTGGGCGTGGTGGGCCTGGGCTTCGGCGGTTTCGAAGACGGCGTTCGAGAGGGTGAAGACGACAGCGCCACCGGTCGCCCCCTTGGCGTCGTTCAGGGTCGCGGTCAGGGTGTTGGTGGTTCCGGGGGCGATCCCCATCATCGTGCCGACGTCGGCCGTGGTGAAGGCGGCGTGGGGTTCGTTGGTCACGTTGGCCACGACGGTATTGTAGAGGTCGACGTCCCCCTTGAAGGTCAAGAGCTTGCCTCCCTGGCTGAACACGCCGCTCGTGACCCTGCTGATCGAAGTCGAGCCAAAGGTCACGCCCGCCCAGTTGATATTCGCCCGAGTCGCCGCCATGAGAGTCTACCTCCAGTCAAGGGGTGAGATCATAGGAATTCCAGGAATCCACGATGTATTGATAACCGAAGATCGCCTCGACGCGCCGTTCGGGAGCGGCCGGAGGGGACCATCGCCAGCTCGCGAGCCGGGTGAGCTCCGGGATGGTGAACCCCGCGAGTGCCTGGCCGTTCAGGGCGTTGGCGACGACGTCGAGCAAGAGCTCGGCGTTTTCGTCGCGGGTTTGCGGGTCCTCGTGGCGGGCCAGGAGCGTGATGGCGACCTGGCTGGTGACCACCAACGAGCCGGTGGCGGCCGAATCCCACCGGTCGTCCTGGACGCTCGAGACGGGCTCGATGGTCGCGATCGCCAGCCGAGAGGCCCCCGAGCCGTGTGCCTCCGGAAGCCCCCAGAGCCAGACGGCGTCGAAAGCCCCCGTGGCCGCCAGGGCCGCTTGCATCGCGTTTCGAACGTCACGGTCGCGCATGGGAGTGTCGTCACGCTCAGAGGTTCATGGTTCATTCGAGATCGACGCGAGGATGGGTCCACGAGCGAAGGGCGGGTCGTGGTCGCGAAACGCTTACCGAGGCTACCGGAGCCTGCCTCGGAAGTGATTGCCGGACCGGCCACCGAGGGACGTCATCCATTTGGGCTTGCGACGCTTGACGTACGGCGTGGGGGCCAGTGGCGTATTCGCCGCGTCCGCCCAGTCGCGCCACGCCTGCATTCGCACCGACACGTTGGTCTGGTTTTGGCCAATGCCCGTGTTCTGGATGAATTGGTTGATGGCTTTCCCGTCCGAACCATTTCCATATCCAAACGGTTGGCCAGAGTAGATGCAAAATCCCCATTGATTGCCAACGTCGATCGTCTGTGCGTAATCGAAGCAGTTGATGAACGACAGCCCACCCGCCTGGCACATGGCAAACCACTCCATCGTGGTGTTGTATTCCTCGGGATCGTAGTATAAGTCACAAGTCAGCGTGTCGAGAAGGGGGAACGATCCTTTGGGAGTCTGGTGATACCCGATGGGTCCATCAATGTATTTCTGGACGGATCCCTCATAACCTACCAGTTGAGGCACGAATCCCACGGGCTGAGTCCCGACTGGAGTGTACGACGCCATCGCGATTTGATGCTGCTGGAAGGGTGATAAAAGGGATGTAGAGTAGTGAAGATAGTGGCGAAACACGTCGTGGTACATGCCCCTGGTCCAGGCTGGTAGCGATGCGTTATGAGCGGAACTCCACGGTGTGGCCTTCCAGATACTCGCCGCGGCCAGGGGGATCGACGGCACGTTGCTGTAGGGTGGAGGTGTAACGGTTCCTGTATTGGCGGTGGTGAGATTCACCATCGTGGTGGTGACTCCCGTCATGTATTTCACGGGATATCCCGGCGTGGTCCCCGACGTGGTCAGATAAATATTCGCGGAGGATGCCCATGCTGGCGACGTCGGGAACGTAATCGTGACCCGCGGGATGTTGCCAGCCGCGATCGTGAAGGCCGTTCCCTCGAACGCGGTGTTGACCGGAGGAATCAACGTGGCCGCGGCCTGGGTGGTGGTTCCGTTGGTCCACGACCCGCTCGATGCCGTGTAAGTGGCCGTGGTAATACCCGTGGCGTAAAGGGCCATGCTCACGGTCGGGCCGTTCGCGTTCAACGCGATGTAGACATTCCGTCCGGTGGCCCAGGACGGGAGCGTGTCATTGAACGTGATTGTAATCG
>JAKBAP010000278.1 GCA_021808995.1 Planctomycetota bacterium
GCCGGGTCCGTCAAGGGTCGGCCCTCGATCCTTCAAGCCTCCGAGTCGCCGACAGGCCAAAAACCTTCCGCGCGGACCGAATGCCAGAATCCGTTGGCGCACCCGTTCAAGATGGCCCCGACGGGGTTCTGAACGCCGAGCCTGGCCGCCGCGAATTCGTGGCCCGCCGGTCTGGCGGGAAACAGCACCCTGGCGCGGCCGCCGGGAACATGATAAATTACGGAGTCGGCCCGATTCCCAACGTGCGGATCAGGGCTAGGTCGGCGGTTCTTTCCTGAGTCGAGCGGTGGCATGCGGCGGATTGATTGTTCCAGGGACGACGCGGCCCAGGCGATCGCTCAATTGCGGGCGGAGCTAGGACCCAAGGGCAACGTGGTCAGCCCCGAGGGGCGTGAGCGGACCATCCAGGCTTTCGGGGAGCCTCTCTCGGCTGCTCAGGTGGTCGAGCGAATTTGCGACGACGTGGCGGCCCGAGGGGTCGCGGCCGTCCTGGATTATACCAAGCGGCTCGACCGTCGGGAGCTTGCGATCCCCGACCTCAAGGTCGACCCGGCCGAACTGGCCGAGGCCCATCGCCAGGCCGATCCCTCGTATCTGCTTACGATTCAGCGGGTTCGAGACAACATCCTGGCTTACCAGCGGGCGATCTTGCATCAAGAGGTGGCGCTGGAACCGCGCCCGGGGGTGGGGCTTGGGCTGCTCTATCGGCCGCTCCAGCGCGCGGGGGTTTGCGTGCCGGGCGGGGCGGCCGCGTATCCCTCGAGCCTGCTCATGACGGTCGTGCCCGCCCAGGCGGCCGGCGTTGCCGAGATCGCCGTCATCACCCCTCCCACGCCTCAAGGGGGGTATAATCCCGACCTTCTCGCGGCCTTGCATGAGCTGGGGGTGACCGAGGTCTATCGGATGGGGGGGGCGCAGGGAGTCGCCGCGCTCGCCCATGGCATTCCCGAGCTTGGTCTCCGCGCGGTCGATAAGATCGTGGGGCCGGGAAATCTCTTCGTCGCGCTCGCCAAGCGCTACGTCTATGGCCTGGTCGACATCGACAGCATCGCCGGTCCCAGCGAGGTGGTCGTGATCGCCGACCACACGGCCGATCCCGCCCACGTGGCCGCCGATCTGATCTGCCAGGCCGAGCATTCGCCGGGCTCGGCCATTCTCTTGACCTGGTCGGACGTGCTTCGGGACCGGGTGGAAGAGGAGATCGATCGTTTGATCGCGGGGCTCGATCGGGGAGAGCTGGCGCGGGCGAGCCTGGAGCAATTCGGGGCGCTCGTCTTGACCCGGGGCGAGGACGAGGCGGTCGCGCTGTCAAACCTTTTCGCCCCCGAGCACCTGCACGTGGCGACGGCCGAGCCCCGGAGATTGCTGGGGCGATTGACGGCGGCCGGGGCCATTTTCCTGGGGCACTATTCGCCGGTGGCGGCTGGCGACTACGCCGCCGGCCCGTCGCACGTCCTTCCCACCGGTGGGACCGCGCGGTGGGCATCGGGGCTCTCCGCCAATGATTTTCTCAAGCGAACGAGCGTGATCGAGCTCACGCCATCGGGGCTTCATTCGCTCGCGCCCGATATCCGCCTGCTGGCCGATAAAGAGGGGCTGTCCGCTCATCGGCTGAGCGTCGACATTCGCGTGGACACCCAGACGGGAGACCGAGACCATGACTGACGTCGACCCGGACGAATCCTTGACCTTCACCATCCGCCCGGCCAAGCCGGCGGACGCCGAGATCCTGGTGAACCTGGTGCGAGAGCTCGCGGTCTATGAGCGCCTGGAGGCCCAGGCGGAGGCGACGGCGGATCAATTTCGCCGCTGGCTGTTCGGCCCCCAGCCAGCCGCCGAGGCGGCCCTGGCCGAGGTCGACGGCAAGCCGGTCGGGTTCGCCATCTGGTTTTCGACGTTTTCCACGTTCCGGGGCCAGCCGGGGCTGTATCTCGAGGATGTCTTCGTGTGCCCGGAATATCGCGGCCGGGGGATTGGCCGGGCCCTCCTGGCGACGGTCGCTCGGCTCGCCGTTGATCGCGGCTGCGGCCGCCTGGAATGGTCCGTGCTCGACTGGAACGTCCCCTCGATCGCGTTTTACAAAAGTCATGGCGCTCGCCCCATGGACGGCTGGAGGGTCTTTCGGGTCGACGAGGGTGACTTGATCAGGCTCGCCGAAACGCCCGAGGCCGTCCGGATCGCCGGGACCGAGAAAGAGCGCTCATGAGCCGGTTCGTCCAGTCCCATATCACCCGGATGCAAGGCTACGTCCCTGGCGAGCAGCCGCGGGGAGGTGGGTTCATCAAGCTCAACACGAATGAGAACCCCTATCCCCCCTCGCCGCGCGTTTTCGAGGCCCTTTCGGCGGCGATCGGCGAGCGCCTTCGCCTTTATCCCGACCCCCTGGCGACCGAGTTTCGCAAGACGGCGGCCGCGCTCCACGGGGTCGACCCCGAGATGATTCTGGCCGGCAACGGCTCGGACGACCTGCTGACGATCATCACCCGGGCGTTTGTGGGGCCGGGTGACGCGGCGGCGTTCGCGTCGCCGAGCTATCTCCTCTATTCGACGATCGTCTCGCTCCAGAACGGCCGGGCCGTGTTCATTCCCTATGGCCCTGGCTGGGCGCTCGACGCAGGCGCTTTTGTCGAGGGGGGCTATAAGCTGGCGTTTCTGGCCAACCCCGACAGTCCCTCGGGCTCGGCCCAGAGCCGGGGCTGGATCGCCGCGCTCGCGAGCCGGCTCGAATGCCCGCTCGTGGTCGACGAGGCGTACGCCGATTTCGCCGACCCCGGCCGGCACGCGATCGCGCTCCTCGCCGATCATCCCAACGTGATCGTCACCCGGTCGTTCAGCAAGGGCTACAGCCTGGCCGGCCTGCGCCTGGGCTATGCGATTGGCCGGCCCGAGTTGATCGCCGAGCTCATGAAGGTCAAGGATTCCTATAATTGCGATGCCCTGTCGCAGGTGGCTGGAATCGCCGCCCTGCGCGATCAGGAGCATCTGGCCGGTAACACCGCGCGAATCCTGGCGACCCGCGCTCGCCTGACCATCGCGCTTCGCGGCCTGGGTTACACCGTCACCGAGAGCGAGGCGAATTTCGTCTGGGCGACTGGCGGCCCGCCAGCCCGCGAGACGTTCGCCCGGCTCAAGGAAAATCGCGTGCTCGCCCGGCTCATGAGCTATCCTGGATTTCCCGAGGGACTGCGGATCACCGTCGGAACCGATCCCGAGATCGATCGCTTGCTGGAGCTCTTGAGTGAGAGTTCTTGAGCGAGGAATCCCTCTTTTCGCTACAATCCTCGTTCCCTGAATCCAGGGGCCGCTTCCTCGCGGGGGACTTTCGCCGTGAATGCCATGCCTCGCTCGGCCGAGATCATCCGGACCACTCGTGAGACCAAGATCGCCCTGCGGCTCACGATCGACGGCCAGGGCCACGCCCAGACGGCGACGGGCATTGGCTTTCTGGACCACATGCTCGATCTGTTCGCCCGCCATGCCCTGGTGGATCTGGCGGTTTCGTGCACGGGCGACCTGCACGTCGATGGGCATCACACCACGGAGGACGTCGGCATTTGCCTGGGGCAGGCGATCGACCAGGCGCTGGGTGATCGGGCGGGCATCAGGCGTTACGGGCACGCGATCTTGCCCATGGACGAGACCCTGGTGACGGTCGCCGTCGACCTGGGGGGCAGGCCGTACTGGGTCTGGAACGCCCCCATGCCCGCGGAAAAGATTGGGAGCTTCGACAGCGAGCTCGTGGCCGATTTCTGGCAGGCGGCGGCCGGCCAGGCGCGGATGAACCTCCACGTGATCTCTCATTACGGCCGGAACGCCCACCACGTGAGCGAGGCGATTTTCAAGGGAGCAGCGCGGGCGCTCCGTGACGCCATGGAGCGCGACCCGCGCACGAACGAAATCCCCTCGACGAAAGGAACGCTCTAAGTGGCCTCGGATCAACCACAAACGCCGGCCGAAGGGGGCTCGCGCGTGGGTCGGGTGGTGAATGGGCTCCTGGTCGCGCTGGCGTTTGGCCTTTTGGGCGTCGTCGTCTACCGCAATCGGTCGTCGATCGCCGAGGTCGCGAGCCGCCCGATCGATCCCAGGCTGCTCGCGCCGGCGCTGGGGTGTTATCTGGTCGCCGTGATCTCGACCTTCTTTCGTTGGTATCTGCTCGTGCGGGTGATCGAGCCCCGGTTCACCCCGCGCGCGACGCTGCTTTTGGGATTTATCGGCAACGTGTTTAATCTGGTGATTCCGGGCGCTGTCGGTGGCGACGTGATCAAGGGGGCGTATCTGGCCCGAATGCACATCAAGCGCACCCAGGCGATCGCCTCGATGGTGATCGATCGGATCCTGGGGTTGTTGGGGCTGTTCGTGCTGGCCTCGATCGCCGGCGCGTTCGCGTGGGGTGGGTCGCCGGCGGTGGTGCATAAGCTCATCGTGGCGGCGTGGGTCGCGCTGGCGGTGGGGCTCATGGCCCTGGGGGCGATCTTTTCCCAGACGATCTCGCGGTTGGTCCCCGCGCGGGCGCTCGCGGGGACGAAGCTGGGCCACGTGATGGCCGAGCTCCGGGTGATGTCGGCCACCTATCGGGGCCGCATGGGCGTGGTGGCCCTGGCCGGGGCGATCTCGGTCGCCAATCATGCGCTCAACGTCGTCTCGTTCTATCTGGTGGGGCTCACGCTGTATCCCAGGATGACGACCACCCTGGTGGATCATTTCTTGCTGACCCCGCTCGTTCTTTTCACGATGGCGGTACCGCTTCCCTTTGGCGCGCTGGGGCTGACCGAGGGGGTTGGCAAGGAGCTGCTGGGCCTCGTCGACCACCCGAATGGCGCGCTCGCCATGATGGGCTTTCGGCTGATCATGTATAGTGTCGGGCTGATCGGGGCCGTGGTGTATCTGGTCAAGTTGAGCGAAGTTCGAGCCCTGTCGTCGGCCGCCCGCGAGCTCGAGCCGGCCGAATGATGAAAGTAACCCGTCGCGGTGAGAGCGCCTGGGCTCTATGATATTTGTCTTGCCCGTGAAAACCTTGACCGTGGATTGAACGGACCGGGGAACCCGAAGAGACCATGTCACGTTACGCACAATACATCGCCGGGGTGGGAGTCCTGGCTGGAGTGATCCTGGGGGCCGCGCCCGATCCTGGGCTCAAGACCGCCCTTGACGGAATCAAGCCCGCCTCGCTGCTCGAGCACATCAAGGTGCTCGCCTCCGACGAGTTCGAGGGCCGTGGCCCCGGCACCCCGGGCGAGGAAAAAACCGTCGCCTATCTCACCAGCCAGTTCCAGAAGCTCGGCCTCAAGCCCGGCAACCCCGACGGCACCTATGCCCAGGCCGTCCCCCTGGTCGGGTTCCAGGCCAAGGCCGTCACCGGTTCGTTCGATTGCAAGGGAAAGACGATCGGCCTGACGTTCCCGACCGACTTCGTGGCCGTCTCGCGGCGGCTCGCCCAGGAGGTCAGCGTCGACAAGTCCGACGTCGTCTTCGTCGGTTACGGCGTGGTCGCGCCTGAGTACAATTGGGACGATTACAAGGGGCTCGATGTCCGCGGCAAGACCCTCCTCATGCTCGTCAACGACCCCCCCGTCGCCGATCCCAAGGACCCGAACGCCCTCGACCCGACCGTCTTCAAGGGGCGGGCGATGACATATTACGGTCGCTGGACTTATAAATACGAAATCGCCTCCGAAAAAGGGGCCACCGCCGTCATCCTGATCCACGAGACCGAGTCCGCGGGCTATCCCTTCGAGGTGGTCCAGGGGAGCTGGAGCCGCGAGAATTTCGACATCGCGTCCGCCCCCGCGAGCCAGACCCCCTCCCGCGTGGCCGTCGAGGGCTGGATCCCGGTCGACAAGGCGCGCGAACTTTGCAAGGCCGCCGGGCGCGACCTGGAGGCGCTCAAGAAGGCCGCCGCTCGCCGCGACTTTCGCCCCGAGCCGCTCGATTGCCACGCCAGGTTCGCCGTCTCAAGCACCCTCCGCGAGGTCAAGTCGCGCAATATCGTCGCCCGGCTCGAAGGCTCGGACCCCGCCCTCAAGAACGACAACATCGTCTTCACCGCCCACTGGGACCATCTGGGCCGCGATGAATCGATCAAGGGGGACCAGATTTATAACGGAGCGGTCGACAATGCCTCCGGCGTGGCCTCGGTGCTCGAGATCGCCCATGCCTTTACCCAGATCCAGCCTCCTCCCAAGCGCTCGATCTTGTTCTTGATCGTGACGGCCGAGGAGAAAGGGCTCCTGGGGGCCAAGTATTACGCGAGCCATCCGCTTTATCCGCTCGAGAAGACACTCGCCAATTTCAACATCGACGGCATCAACGTCTGGGGGCCGACCAAGGACCTGATCTCGATCGGCATGGGCCAGTCCACGCTGGACGACCTGGTTATCGACGTCGCCAGACAATACGGCCGTGTCGTGCTCCCCGACGCCGAGCCCGAGAAGGGCTATTACTATCGATCCGACCATTTCGAGTTCGCCAAGGTCGGCGTCCCCGCGTTCGACCCTGACGGGGGTCGGCAATACATCGGCAAATCGGCCGATTTCGGCCAGAAAAAACACGATGAATACACCGCCCAGGACTATCATAAGACCAGCGACCAGGTGAAACCGGGCTGGGATCTGAGCGGGGCGGTCGAGGATCTCCGCGTGCTCGTCGAGTCAGCCTACCGGATTGCCCAGGGCACCCATTTGCCCGAATGGAAGCCCGACAGCGAATTCCGTGCCAGGCGCGAGGCGATGCTCAAGGCGGCCAAGCCATGACCGGGCCCAGCCTGGCGGCCGCGCTCACATGGACCTTGTCCTGGGGTTCCCGATTGTGAGGCGAGGCGCGAGTTTCGTCATTGCGGCCGTGGCCGTGGCCGGCGTGGCGGGATTGGCCGCCTGGCTCGACACACGACAAGGCTGGGTCGAGGCGGCCTTTGACCTCGTCGCCCACCTGTTTTACGAAGTCCCCGTGCTCGAGCGGCTCCGCCGGCCCTCACAGCTCGTGCTGGCACGCTGGCATCTGGCCGTTGGCTCGATTTTGCTCACGGCCGGGCTCGCCGCCTGCTCGAGACTCGAGCGCCACGGCCGGATCTTGATGCTCGCCATGGGCGTCGGATACGCGCTTCGGGCCGGTGCC
>JAKBAP010000279.1 GCA_021808995.1 Planctomycetota bacterium
CTTGAAGCCCGCGAGAAAACGAGGGCCGAGACGCGGAAAAAGGCCGCCGAAGCCCAGAAGGACGCCAAGAACTGAGCGGCCCGATCGCGTCGCGGGCTATCACAACTCCCAGCCCCATCCTCGGCCTTTCGTGCGATTGATCCACGTGGGCAGGATTGCCCTGTCGATTGCCGGAAGCATGCCAAGTTCGCCAGGGCACTCGATGGCGCACCCCGTGAATCGGCGAGAGGCGGGTCGTCGCGGGTCGCTCGCCCCCGCTCGGTCACCAGAATCTCGACAGAACGCGCGGGGCGGGGCATGATGCCTACTGTTCGCGGCCTCGACCCCCTGATTTGGCGGCGCTTGCGAGGAGAGCCTCCCTTGAGCTCAAGGAAACGGGAAAAGACGCATGACCGGCCCGACCCGCCAGGCTGGCGGCGGGCCGTCGTTCCGATGGTCAATCTCTGGTTGGTGCTGCACTTCGCCGCCGTGGGGCTCGCCGCGGCCACGGCCGGGCCGAGCTCCGAACTCACCCTCGCGCTTTGGGGCGTCTTCAGGCCCTATTTGCTCCCCCTTTATCTCAATCAAGGCTATGGATTCTACGCGCCCGAGCCCACCCCGAGCACGCTCCTGGAATATGACGTCGTCAAGCCCGATGGATCGATCGTGAGCGGGCGGATCCCCGACGCCAGCCTGAGCCCGAGGCTGCTCTATCAACGAAACCTGCTGCTCTGCGAGCATCTGAACCTCGCGCCCGACGAGGGGCTCCAGGCTTGGTATCGATCGTATGCCAGGCATCTTTGCCATCTTCATGGTGCTCGCGTGGTCAGGCTTGTCCGGGTAACTCATTACCCTCCGACGCCGGCGATGGTCCAGGAGGGGGTCGCGACGGACGACCCCTCGACCTATCAGCGCGTTTCGCTAGGTGATTTCCCATGCGAGCCCTGATCCTCGCGGTTGTCCTTTACCCCTGGCGATTCGCCCAGTGGATGAGGCGAGAATGGAATGTGTTCTGGCATCGGCCGGCCGATCCTGGCGTGCTCGGGCTGATTCGCGTCCTGACCGGGCTCATCCTGATCTATAGCCACGGCGTCTGGGGGCTCGCGCTCGAGGACTTTTTCGGCCCCTACGGTTGGGTCAGCCGCGACCTCGCCCGGAACGCGCCCGGCGTCGATCAGGCCTATTCGTTCTGGTGGTACGTCCCGGAATCGTGGCTCTGGCCGGCCTATCTCGCGTCCATGGCCGTCCTGGTCGTCTTCACCCTCGGGCTGTGGACCCGCGTTTCCTCGATCCTGGCCTTCCTGGTCGTCGTGTCGTTCGTTCAGAGAGTTCCCGAGGCCCTCTTCGGGCTCGACAAGCTCCAGGTCATCCTGACCTTCTACCTCGCGATCGGCGACAGCGGCAAGGCTCTCGCCCTCGATTCCCGCCAATGCCCCGCCAGGCCCACCGCCATGGCCAACCTGGGCCAACGATTGATCCAGGTTCACATGTGTATGATCTACCTATTCGCGGGGCTCGACAAGCTGCGTGGCACGAGCTGGTGGACCGGCGAGGCAATGTGGCTCGCGCTCGCGAATCATGAATATCGCACGATCGATGTCACCTGGCTGGCGTGGCATCCGTGGGCGCTGAACGCGCTTTGTCATTGCTCGATCATTCTTGAACTCTCGTTTTGCGTGCTCGTCTGGTTTCCAATGTGGCGGCCCCTGGTCTTAACCGCGATGATCGGGCTGCACGTTGGGATCGGGGCGACCCTGGGGCTCTGGACGTTTTCTCTGATCATGATCGTGGGCTGTCTGTCGTTCTTGCCCAACGCGAGTGTGCGCTTGGCGATCGACGAGTCCGCGCGACGGTTTGGCCGAATCGCGGCGGGGCGAGACTCGCGCCGCCGTGGTTGAGGCCTACCAGGGCCAGGGTGCCTATCGCGGGGCTGGAGCGCGGTGATCGAGCCAGATCGGCTGCGTGAACGCGCCATCGGCCGCCACGTCCCAGGCCTCGACGCGGACCCACTTGCGAGCGCTCAGGTTGGGCGTGAGCGTGAGCGTCCGCGAGCCAAACGCCTCGGTATCCGCCAGCTCGACGCGGTCGCGATACACCTGCTTGCCGTCGCCCGAGATGATCTCGAGGAACCGCATCGGAAACGTATAGCGTAGGCCGATGGTAAGCCGTTGACCGGGCCGATACACGGCCTCGCCGCCGCTCTTGACGCCGCCATAGTCAAAGCGGTCGATCAAGACCTCGCCGGTCGAGACAAAGAATCGCCCCCGCGCGAGCGCTTGAGTGACCGACGCCCAGCCATCGTCGAAGCGAGGAACGCGATCGGGATCGAGCGCGAGATAATTGATATTCATGTGGCCATAAAGCTCATGAGTATGGTCGATCTTGAAGACGTCGACCTCGCCCGGCAGGTATTTGCGGTCGCCCCAGTTGGCCATGTCGTCCATGAGGTCCAAGGCGCGACCGCCCAGACGGTCGCTCGAGAGGTCGGCCGGAAGGGCCTTCCAGCCGGCCCCGAGCCAGTTTTTCCCATGAAAAAAGGGGGCGTCGTGAAACGTGTCCGGGGTCCAGCTCGATCCCTTCACGCGCGCGTGCGAGGTCCAGGCGAGGCCGTCCTCCTCGCGTAAGAGGCGAAGCATGTCGTCCCCGTCGCCGGCGTGATAGACTCGCCCGAGCCTGGGGTCGTTTTCCACGAACGGCTGATCCCGTCCCCGCTTCATGGTCCAGTGGACGGGCCTGGGGAACAGATAGATCCAGTGGCCCGCCTCTCGACCGGGGCGGAACTTGCCGAGGGCGAAATTGGCCTCCTCGCCCGGCAGAAAGAGGATCTCGGGCCCCGACAGCCGGCGGCAGAGGTCAAACATCGCGGTCATCTCGGGGATCCGGATCGGGCCTGGGTCCTGGGGATGGCCGTCGCCGTGAAACTCGGCCAGATGGACGATCTCGACCCCCATGTTCTTGAAGATCGAGACAAACTCGGGCACCGTGGGGGCTCTCCCCTTGGCCATTTCAGCGCCCGCCTCGATCGTGGCGGCCAGATGCCAGTGGGTGGTCAGGGTGCGATGGCCGTCGAGCTTCACGAACCGGTCGCCATGCGTCAGGCGAGCAACCTGCTCGAGGGCGCTCGCGGCCTTCCCCGGCGCGATCCAGTAAAACACGCCCAGACGTTGATCGGTCCCCGGCGGGGCATTGAACCACGGCGAATACGCCCCCCCTCCGCGCTCGGCCTGACGAACGCCAAAACCAAATCGCGAATCGAGCCCGCGATGTCCCCGGCCCAGCCAGACGGTCTTGAGATTGGTCGTCAGGTCGCGGGGAAAAAAGAACTGATGCGGCGGCGGAAAGCAAACGAGCGAGCCCCCCTCGGTCTCAATCGCCAGCGATCGACCGCGAACGGCGATCATCCGCTCGGAGGCGCCGGCGTCGAGCGGCTGATCGCGCAAGACGCCGTCCACGTCGCTCCAGGCAACGAGCCCCTTCGCGCGGTCGGGCAGGGCCAGGCCCGCGTCGTACAGGATCGCCCGGCCATCCTCGCTCGTATGAACGACGGTCTCGACATGAAGGAGATTCGTCCCGCGATGGATCGTGATGCGTAGCGTCCCCGCGAACGACCCCACCGCGATCGAGCCGATCTCGATCGTCGCCCGAGCACCCTCGCTGGTCGCCTTGACATGCTTGGGAGTGAGCTTAGCCTCATACGTCTGAAACGGGCGGTCGGCGGGACTGTCGAAAAAGACGTTGAAGACGCTCATGCCCGGCGGCCGGCCGCCAGGCGCTCTCCGCTCGCCCACGAGCAAAAAAGCCGTCGGGTCGGCGTCCTCAAGGATCGGGCGAAACCGCCCCGCCGTGATCGTCCCGATTTCACGAACGAGCGGGCGATTCTCACGGAAATCCAGCCTGGCCCGCCCGCGCTCGGCGTCTTGCATGGGCCATTCGAGGGCGAGCCCGTCGCTGGTCTTTTCGATCGCGATCCCGCACTCGGCGTGATACCCCGCCAGATCGATCTCGATCGGCCGCGCGTCCACTCGCGACAGGCCAAGCCAGGCAAGGACGCAGGCGGCTCGAAACGCGATCAACCGAGGGCTCATGGCTGGGTTCCCGGAGTGGCCGTGGGAGTGGTGGAACGGACCAGCCTGGCGATGAATCGGGCGTCGCCGTCGTGAATGTGCGGCCAGAGCTGAAGCATCCCGCTCGTCTTGCCCTCATCGAGCGGGTGCGGGAACGGCTGAAGGTGGAAATCAGGCGTGGATTCGAGGAAGGCCTCCACGACGCCGGTCGTCTCCTGTCGAGTCACGGTGACGACGGTATAGACCAGCGAGCCCCCCGGGCGCACGCCGGCGCAGGCGGTCTTGAGAAGGCGTAGCTGCTCAACCGCGAGCGCGGGGATGTCGCTCGCGCGAAGCGTCCAACGGGCGTCGGGAGCGCGCCTCCAGCCGCCGACCCCGGAACACGGGGCGTCGAGCAAGACGCCGTCATGGCTGGCGGTCTTGCCCGTGGGGCGCTTGCCGTCCCAGAGTCGGGTGGTCACGTTGTGATAGGGCGAATGCCTGAGCTTGAGCGCGGTCGCGTGGCGGGTGGGCTCGGCGTCGAAGGTCGAGACCACGACCCCCTTGCCTCGCATGAGCGCGGCCAGGTGGGCCGCGTGCCGCCAGCCCTGTCCCCTCACGTCCCACCAGCGCTCGCCTGGGTCGGGGTCGCAGACGATCGCGACGGCCTGGGAGGCGAGGTCTTCCGAGACCAGTCGACCGGTCTTGTACGATGCGAATTGTCGCAGCTCGGTATCGGCCGGCAGCCGGGCGGCCGTGGTGAGCCGGCGGTGAACCCAGGGTTTCAGGCCGGCGTCGCGGAGTTCGTTCCAGATCTGGTTCTCGGGCACTCCCCGCGCGCTCACCCAGAGGCCAGGGGTCGCCTGGAGCGATTCCAGGAATCGCAGCCGACGAACCTTGGGCGTGCCCTCGCCGGGAGGGACCGGCAGTTCGTCGCGAATCCACTCAGGAAAGAGCCGCCAGGGGTCGGCGTTGACCGGCTTGCCTTCCATCCAGCGTTTCAGGCCCTCGGCCCGGGCGGTCCAGGAGGGGGCATCGCCAACCGGCACCAGTCGATCGGGCGACCGCCCGACCCGCTGAGCCCACGTCCGGGCGATCGGTCCGACCTCCGGCGAGTCAAGTAGCCAGCCCAGAAGCAAGGTCTCCTCGACGCGGACCCGAGGCAGGGGCTCGATCCACCCCCACCACCTGAGCGTCGCCCCCAGGGCCTTCATCAGCCACGCACGATCCGGAGCCGTAAGCCGGGCCCGATCCGCGAACGTGCCGGCAAGAGCGGCCCGGAGCGGCTCGCGATCAGTCAAGACCGCGTGCAACACCTGGGGCGCGATCGAGGCCGTCAGGTCGGCAAGCGCCGAAAGGGGACGCTGTTCTGGCGTGAGCAATCGGTTTCGCTTGATCTTCATCGTGGCCGCCGTTTGTCTGTCTCGGTCCTGACGCGACGTCCCGACGTTGCATCGTGCCCAGTGACTCTTGTTATATCCGATCCGGAGGTAGCACGCAGGCGAAACGCCGCCAAATCCGCACGAAGTTCCCACGGAGCTTGGACCCGGAGGGCCCTCGCGGCTCAGCCCGCCTGACGGATTCGAAGATCCTCGCAGGTCGTCTGGTAGCTGGCTTCCAGATCGAGGGGCACGGAGAGGTCGGGGGCGATCCATAAAGGGAGGGTTGGCAAGGGCTGGGCCAGGCCGAGCGAGGCCGGCCACAATTGAAGCTGGCGTGGTTCCTCCTCACCCCCCACGGCTCGATAGGAAACCGCCGAGAGACTTGACTGGGGAGGCACGGCCGCGCTGACATCCACCCCAAGAAGAGACAGGATGACGCCATTCATGTCGGCCCTTCGCGTAGTGACGGTGTCCACGACGACGACGCCGATACCCTGCTGAAGGTAGCCGACGCATTTGACCGCGAAAGCCTGTCGAGCCGCGGGTCGGTCCTTGTTTCGTGGGCTGAGTAGCTCGATCGCGGCGGCGAGCCGCGGGTCGCCGTCGTCGGCGTAGACCTGGACCAGAGCGCCGTCGACCGCGGGCAAATCGAGGGCGAGCGTGAGCCCTGGTGCCGGCGCGGCCCACACCCGCGACGCGGCCGTAGCGTTCGCCGGCGGGAGCGACCCTGATTCGCGCATCGCGGCCACGTTGATCTCGATCGGACCGTCGCGATCAACCAAAGGGACCGCATAATAGCCCGACGGCAAGACGCCCTGATTGAGCAATCGTGCCATGGCCGCGGCCCAGGCCCCGTGGAAGCTACGCCAGGGGTGCGTTCGATTGAGCGGCGGGTTGAAGTGGTCCAGCAGCGGCATTGGAGGCCCTCACTGAGAGATCGATGATCATCGGCATCAAGATCAGTATATCCGATACATGCACGTGGCCGCGTCGCTGGTCAACCACATCAAGATCAGGATGTCCGAAGATCGGTTCCCGAGGAAGAGCGCTGCCTGGCGCGGAGCGCGATTGGAGGCCGAGTGACAAGTGTACATATTGCGAAGACGAAGACACCGCTTGCGACTCACCTCCCGAAGCGCGATTAAGAAACTCAGTACTCTCAGCGAGGCCGCTCGTGGACATTCGCTTTTACCTTTTGATGTTGGGCTGTTCTTCGGAGAGGGCGTCCTCCCCGGACCCTCATCCGCCCAGCGGGCACCTTCTCCCGGTGGGAGAAGGCGGCGACTTCGCAAGGCTTTTCGGCTTTGCAACGGCCTCCAACCCTTCTCCCACCCGGGAGAAGGTGCCCGAAGGGCGGATGAGGGGCAGACGCAAGGGCTCCCTCGTAAAACAGCGCAACACCAAAACCTCGACCTCGACACCGGCCTGTCCCATATCCAAAGGAAACCGTGATGAGCCATCCGAAATATCCACCCGGCTGGGACGAGGCACGGATTCGCGAGGGAGATCAAGCACTACGACTCGCCGGATGAGGACGAGCGGGCCGCCGAGATCGAGGCGGCTTGGGAGGCGGAGGGGACGACGATGATGTCGGTGCCGACGGAGCTGGTCCCGGAAATCCGCGCGCTGCTCGCCCGTAAGCACGAGAACCCTTCTAAAGGTATATCTTGCCCGGTAATCGTAAAGTTCCGTTGTTGGC
>JAKBAP010000280.1 GCA_021808995.1 Planctomycetota bacterium
GCTCGTGCGTGACGAACGGTTCCCAGCCTCCGCCTAAGGCGCGATAGGCCTGGATCATCTGGATCGCGATGTTGGCCTGGGCGGTCGCGAGTTGATCTTGCTGGGTGACCAGGAGGGATTGCAGGGTGTAAACGCGATTGAAATCGACGCTTCCCTCGCGATACTGGATTAGCACCAGCTCGACCGAGTGCTCGGCGGCCGCGACGCTTTCGGCGAGGCGGCTGGTCTGCTCCTGGGCCTTCACGAACCCGACGAGTGCGTCTTCGACCTCTTGCCCGGCCTGGAGAACCGTTTGCTGGTACTGGTAGACCCGTTCCTCGAATCGCGCTTGCTCGACCCGGATATTGTTGCGTACCCGTCCATAATTGAAGATCTGCCACTGGATGTTGGGCACGAGGAGCCCCGTGAAGCTTTTCATGGCGAAGAGGCTCTTGAAGTCGTCGGCCGCGTAGCCGAGGAACCCAAAGATCGCGAACCGAGGATAGAGGTCCGAGGTCGCCACGCCGATCCGAGCGCTCTGGGCGGCGACGGAACGTTCCGCGCGGCGGATATCGGGCCTGCGCCTGAGCAGCTCGGCCGGGACTCCGGCGGCGATCTCCCTGGGAGCGGTCGGGATCGGCCTGAGCCCTCCCAGATCGGGAATCAGATCTCGCGCGGGCGTGCCCAAGAGCGTGCAAAGCCGATTATTGGCCTGTCGGAGGCCCACCTCGAGCGCGGGAATCAGCGACTCGGTTCGCGCCAGGCTAGAACGAGCCTGCTCCACGTCGAGCTCGCTGGTATCTCCACCGTCAAACTTGGCCTGGGCCACGCTCAGCGATCCGCGCTGAATCTCGACGTTGTGCCGGGCCAGGATCAGCCGCTGTTGGAACTCACGGACTTGGACATAGCTCTCCGCGACCTCCGACAATAAGATCACGATCGCGTCCTCGAGGTTCGCCGCCGAGCCGTCGAGATCGGCCTTGGCCGATTCGATCGCTCGCCGGTAACGACCCCAGAAGTCCGGCTCCCACGATGCGAACGCCCCCACCGGCCACACATTCGCGATCAGTGGCAAGGGGAGCTTCAGGTTCTGGCTAAACTGGGCGTGCGCGAACGATGCCAGCCCTTCCTGAGTCTGAGGAAATAACTCGCCGGTGATCACGTTCTTTTGGGCCCGAGACGCCAGTATCCGAGTCCCCGCCGCCTTGAGATCGAGATTCTCGTGAACGGCGTGCTCGACCAGGGAGTCAAGAACCGGATCCTCGAAAACCGTCCACCAGGCCATCGGATCCGAACCGGCCTTGTGGATCCGTTCGTCACCGTCGTCGATCCACTGGGCCGCCGTCGGCACGGGGGCCGGCCGATAATTGGGACCAACCTTAAACCCGTTTCGATACCACTCCTTGAGCCCACCACAACCGCAGAGCCCGCCCGTTACCAGGGCAAGCGCCCCCCACCAGGCAAACCCCAGCCATCTGGACCGCCCGCGCGAGGTTCGCGATGGTGTCGGACGAGTCTCGGCCATCGTCGTCCCACGGTCAGAGCCCCGAAAACCGGCAAATCACGCCCCCGACACCGCGAAATGCGCGGGTCATGACGATTGTATCGACCAGGAAGGCCGACAAACGTGAGCCCAAGCCACCGCCCCCGACCCCAGATCAAACCGACCGCTTGCGAAACAACCACGCGGCCGTCGTCAGCGTCACGCCGCCGATCAAGGCCATCGGCCAGAGCTGGTCGATGAGCAGGTGAAACGGAGCCCCCTCCAGGAAAACCCCACGCAAGATCACCAGGAAATAGCGCAAGGGGTTGATCAAGGTCACATACCGCAAGAACGGCGGCATGTTCGCGATCGGCGTCGCGAACCCCGACAAGATCACGGCCGGCACCAAGAACAAGAATGCCCCCAAGAGCCCCTGTTGCTGGGTCACCGCCAGCGACGAAATCATCAGCCCCACCCCAATCGCCGAGATTAAGAACAACGCCAACCCCGCGTAAAACGTCGCCAGATCTCCCAGAAACGGAACCCCAAACCCAAAAACCGCGATCAACACGATCAGGCTGGCCTCGCAGAGCCCGATCACGAACCCCGGGACGGCCTTGCCCAGCAAGATCTCACCCGCTCGAAAAGGAGCGACCAGCGTCTGGTCAAACGTTCCCTGCTCCCGTTCGCGGGCCACCGAGAGCGCCGTCACCAGGAGGGTCACGACCAGAGTGATCAGCCCGACGATCCCCGGCACTATGAACCATCGGCTCTCAAGGTTGGGGTTGAACCAGGATCGTGTCTCGAGCCGGGCCGGCAATCCGGGCAGCCCCTCGCGAGCGGCGAACTCTCCGTTGAATCGATTGATCACGCCGTGAACATAGCCCAACGAAACCAGGGCGGTGTTGGAATCACGCCCGTCCACGACCACCTGAACCACGGCGGGGGCTCGCAGTCGCAGGTCGCGGCTAAACCGCGGGCCGATGTGGATCACCAGCAAAACCTGCTTGGAGTCGATCAAGGGGGCGATCTCCGCGTCTCGCGTGATCCTCGCCCGCTCGTCAAAATGCCGCGAATGCCGGAACCCCGCCAACAGCTCCTGGGCGTCCACTCCCGGGTCCTCGCAATAAATCGCGATCGGGACGTCGTTCAGGTCGAAGCTCGCCGCGAATCCGAAGACAAAGAGCTGCAAGAATGGAGGAACAATGATAACAACGCGGCTCCTGGGGTCCTTGAGCAAGACCAGGAATTCCTTGATCGCGAGCGCCCACACCCTGCGAGCCATCGTCGTCTCCTATCCCAGCCGCTTCCGCGACATGAGCCGGCTCAGACCAAGGAACAGAACGGCCATGACGAAAAGCGCGATCCCATTGGGGATCAGGATGGAACGCACGTTCCCAGCCAGAAACACCGTCTGCAGGATCGCGACGAAATAACGGGCGGGGATCAGATAGGTGATTCCCCGCACGAACGCCGGCATGCTGCTGATGTCAAAGAGAAAGCCCGACAGAATGAACGCCGGCAAGAACGTCCCCAGGATCGCCGCCTGACCGGCGACGAACTGGTTCTTGGAGACGATCGAGATCAAGAGCCCAAGACCCAGGGCCGCCAGCAAGAACAATGTCGCCGAGCCCAGCAGGGCCAGGAACGAGCCCCGAAGCGGGACCTCGAAAAGCCAAAGCGCCATGGCCACCGACTGCAACATCCCCCCCGCGCCCAGCACGAAATACGGGATCAGCTTCCCCAGTAGGATTTCGGGGATCGCCGCCGGGGTCGAGAGCAGGGCCTCCATCGTCCCCCGTTCCCATTCACGGGCCATGACCATCGCCGTCAGGAGCGTGCCGATCAAGGTCATGATGATCGCGATCAGACCAGGCACCAGAAAGTCTCGGCTCCGGATCCGGCTGTTGAACCAGACCCGCTCCTCGACCTCCACCGGGACCACGACCGATCCCCCGGAGGCTCGGGCCTCTTCCACCAGCCACGCCGTCCAGACCCCCTCCAGATAGCCGGCGACCAACCGCCCCGTGTTCGCGTCGGTCCCGTTGATTACCACCTGAATGGGAGCGCTTCCGCGGAGTCGCTTTTCCGCGAAATCCGATCGCAACCGCACAATCGCGGAGGCCCTCCGTTCACGCATCGCCCGCTCGGCCTCGGCCATCGTGGGTAGGAAGATCGGGTTGAAATATCGGGACCGAACGAGCCCCCCCGTGAAGCTCGCCGTCAGGTCGCTGGGCTGGTCCACGACAACCGCGATCGCGACGTGCTCCGCGTCCAACGAAACCCCGTAACCAAACAGCAACAGCAAGATCACCGGCAACAAAAACGCGATCGCGATCGAGCTGGGATCGCGCATGATCTGGACAAACTCCTTGCGCACGAGCCCCCTGAGCCGCATCCACCGCCGCGCGAAACCCATCGGAAGATCGGCGGATGCCTTCATGTCGTGTCCCTGGAACCTTGATCGCGCTCAATCAACCGAATAAACGCGTCTTCCATGGTCGGCTCGGCCTCCCCGGCGGCCACGGCGGAGCGCTTGACGTCGCGCGGCGCGCCCAAGGCCAGGATCTTCCCGGCCGCCATGATCGCGAGTCGGTCGCAGTATTCGGCCTCCTCCATGAAATGCGTGGTGACCAGCACCGTCACCCCCTGTTCGGCGAGGGCGTTGATCCGCCGCCAAAACTCGCGCCTGGCGAGCGGGTCCACGCCCGAGGTTGGCTCGTCCAGAAACAGGATCTCGGGCTCGTGCAGTAAGGCACAGGCGAGCGCCAGCCGCTGTTTATAACCGAGCGAAAGGTCGGCGCTCTGGGCGTCGGCGTAAGGGGCGAGCTGAAATTGATCGAGGGCCCAGCGGATCCGATCGCCCCGCCTGGCCCCCGCGAGCCCATAGGCGCTGCTAAAAAAGTTGAGATTCTGGCGGACGCTGAGATAGCCATAGAGCGAGAATTTCTGCGACATATAGCCCAATCGCTCCCTCGCCGTCGCGGCCGCCGTCCGCGCGTCGACGCCGGCGACCCGAAGCCGCCCCGCCGTCGCCGGCAAGAGCCCACAGAGCATCCGAAACGTCGTCGATTTCCCCGCCCCATTCGCCCCCAGGAGCCCAAAGACCTCTCCTCGAGCCACCTGGAACGTGACCCCCTTGACCGCGTAAAAATCGCCAAACCGCCGCTGGACATCCTCGACCTCGATCACCGGCCCATCGCCGTGGCGGTTCGGGATCGGACGCTCGCCGGGCGCCGCGATCTCCACCCCGGCTGCCCGCGATCTCAACATGTCGATAAAGGCGTCCTCGAATCGCGGCGCGGCCGGAGCGAGCGTCGCCCCCTCGAGCCCCGCCAGGAGCCGCGACGGCTCCGGCGTCCACCCGACCTCGCCAACCACCCTCGCGCCATCCCCCTGAACCACCGCGTCCAGCACCCCGTCCACCCTCGCCAACCGCGCCTGAATCGCCCGCGGCTTCACCCCCGCCGCCATCACCGTCCAGGCACGCCCTCGCATTCTCTCGCTGTAAACACCGGGCGAATCCTGGCCCAGGACCTCCCCTTCATGGATGATCACCACCCGGTCGCAATGCTCGGCCTCGTCCAGATAAAGCGTGCTTACGAACACGCTCAGCCCATCGTCCCGCACGAGCCGGTCGATGATCGCCCAGAGCTCCCTGCGCGACTGAGGGTCCACCCCCACCGTCGGCTCATCCAACAGCAACAGCTCCGGCGTCCGAACCAATGTGCAGGCCAGGCCCAGTTTTTGCTTCATCCCCCCGGAAAGCCGCCCGGCCAGCCGTCCACTGAACCGGCCGAGCCCCGTCATGTGCGTGAGCTCCTGAAATCGCTCCAAGCGAGCGCCTCGCGGCACCCCCTGAAGGTCCGCGTAAAGCTCAAGGTTTTCCTGGACCGTCAGATCCTCGTAGAGCCCAAACCGCTGCGGCATGTAGCCGACGACCGCCTGGACGGCCAGGGAATCACGCGTCGCGTCTCGACCCAGGGCGTGGATCGTTCCCGAGTCGGGGACGAGCAATCCAATGATCATCCGCATGAGCGTGGTCTTACCCGATCCGTCTGGCCCGATCAGCCCCGTGACCTCCCCGCGGCGGGCGATCAGTTCGACCCCACGCAGGGCCCGAACCAGACGCTTGCCCGCGGAGAACGACTTATGAACGTCGCGGGCCTCGATCACCACCTTGGCCGGCTCGGTCGGCGTCATCGCGAGCCCGCCGCGCCGGCCTGGTGGGGCTTGGCGCCTGGTTGACCGAGGTCGATCCGAACCGTCGCCGGCATGCCGAGACGGAGCTCGTCGGCGGGGTTGTTGACAAAAATCCGCGCCTGATAGACCAGCCGCGTCCGGAGCTCGCGGACCTCGACCGACTTGGGGGTGAACTCGGCGGTGGGCGAGATGAACCCGACCCAGGCCTCATAGTCTTTCCCGGGGAAGCTGTCGGTCTGGACATGGGCGGCCATGCCCAGGGTGATCTTGCCGAGGTCGGGCTCGGCGACGTAGGCGCGGACCCAGACGGGATCGGTGAGTGCAAGGGTGAAGACAGGCTTTTGTGGCGATGCCATGTCGCCGGGCTCGAGCAAGCGTTCCTGGATGACGCCGTTCGCGGGGGCGTGGAGCGAGGCGTCCGCGAGCTCGACCCTGGCGAGCTCGAGCTGGGCGGTCAGCGCCTCGAGGGTCGCGCGGGCCTCGGCGATGTCTTCCTTGCGCGGGCCGGCGACGGCCAGATCCAGGGCCGCCTGAGAAGCCGCCCGCCGGGCTTCCGCCTCGTCAAACGCCGCTTCCGCGTCGTCCACCTCTTGTTTCGACGCGGCTTTCTTGGCCACGAGCGCCTCGCGCCGGGCTTTCGTCCGCCGCGCGTTCTCGACCTCGGCCTTGGCCAGGTCGACGTCGGCCCTCGCCTTGCGTATATCCTCGGGACGGGTGCCGTTCTGGAGCCGCTCGAGCACATGCCTCTGGGCCGCCGTCTGGGCCTCGGCCCGCGCGAGCGCGGCCTTGAGCCTCCGCTCGTCGAGCGCGGCGAGCAACTGCCCCTTGACCACGCGGTCTCCCTCCTTGACCAGCATCCTCGTGATCCGGTCGGTCTCGTTGAACGCCACCTCGACATCGCGGATGTCGACATTGCCGTAGAGCTCGAGCAGGTCGACTCGCGGCTTGACCGTCCCTGGCCAGCCCCCCCACCGAACCTGGGCAAAGGCCGCCCCGCCTACCACGAGCGCCACCAAGATCACCAGCGGCAGCCTCCTGGCGAACCCCAGCCGAGCCCCTCCGCGGCCCCGCCACGATGAGACTCGTTTCGCACCGATTCCGCCGGCGTCGCTCATCGAAAACATTTCGGGGAGGGTCTCGTAAGGACGATGAAATCGAATCAAAACCCCATCGTACCGGATCATCCCCTGAAAATCCTCTTTCCGAACCGCCGGGGGGTGCGCCAACGGATTCTGGCGGTTCCTTGAAAGTCGTGGTAATTGAACCTGATGCGGCGATACCAGGACCACGACTTCGCCGAACACGGCTCATCGAGTATATCGGCCAGCGAACGTTGGGAGTGGGCCCCCCAGGTCCTTCACGTCGGCGCTTCACGTGACCACGGATTCACGTCCGTGGTCACGCGAGCGGTCCGAGTCCG
>JAKBAP010000281.1 GCA_021808995.1 Planctomycetota bacterium
GGGCGCGAAAAACCCAATCGACGCCGGGGTCGGCCCGGTGATTCTACCGAGAATCCTGATCACGACGGGCCTCCTGGAGCGGATGGGACAAGCCCAGGTGGTCGTGCCAAGCCAGGTAGCGGCCTCGACCGCTCCTGTCGAGCACCTGTCATGGCCGGTCGGGATGGAGCCATTCGACTCCGTCCCCCCGTTGGGCGAGGGTCCGATGTCCTCGCTTGCGTGGGAGCTCGAGCGAATGCGTGAGCAAGTGGCCGCGATCCGGGCCGAGCCGAGCCGGCTCGTGGCGTCGACCCCGGTGAGCGGCACGATTCAATTCCCTCCGAACGACGCGGACCATCACGATGGGGACGACGTCGACGACTGGGATTACGCGACCATCGCCTCGCCGGTCGTGGTCAGCGCACCGGTCCAGCCGGAGGCCGATTTCGAGCCAGTTGAGCTCTGCGGCGAGGTCGCCTGGGAGCTGGATGACCAGCCCAATGCCGAGCCGCTGGTCGCCGCCGCCACTGCGAACGTGGCACCATCATGGGCCCCCATGGAGATCCCCGACACCCTCGACCAGGGGGTTGCCTATGATCTCAATCGCGCCTCCGAGGGGTTGCCAACCCTGGCCCGGTCCACGTCATTCGACCAAGGGAGCATGGCCAAGCACGAGGGAACCACCCCTGCTCGCCCCGTGGGGCTAGACAGTGTGGGGCACGCCGTCGAGCTCACTCGGGCCGCTCTCGGGGCCTGGCTTGGAGTCATCAAATCGACCGAGGTCCGGGTGGTCACGATTCGTTAGACGAGACCGGGAATTCGAGCTCGGTGGAGTCGTCGAGGGGGAATTCGAGGCGTGTGTCGTCGTCCTCGATCACTTGGGAATCGTCATCCAGGACGAGCCGACGATAGCCCAGATCAACGGCGACCATGAGGGCATCGCCGTAGGTCGGGAACATCTTCCCGCTCAGCTCCTTGAATCGTTGCATGGCGTTCATGAATTCGAGCTCGTCGTCGGTGTATTGCTTTTCGAAGGTCGTGGGATCGATCCGCCGCCTGCGCTCTTTCTTGGCCCTCCGCTCACGGGGAGGGGCGTCGACCGGCGGCGGGGCGACGACGGGGACATGGCCCCGCCGCTCGAGCACCGTTCGCCGTTCGTGAAAAAGCGTGTTGACGGGAAATGCCTCGAAATCGAATTCCGACGCGGGCTTGGACGTCTCTTGGATATCGTCGCTCATGGCGTTGGCTCGCGTGATGGCGGGTGTTGTCGCGTCGAGACGGCGGGTCATGCGCTCGACCGCGAATCCATATGGGTTTTCCGAGCCCGCCGTCCTGGGTCCAAGGGGTTGGTTTCATCCCCTGTGTTGATTTAGGATGAACAGGCTGGGATGTCAAATAGCGCGAGCAAGCGAAAGACGACGCGTTCCCGACGTTCCGCGAGCGGAGTTTGGCCTCGGGTCGCGGCGTGTGGCATAATGTGGTCGATGAACGGTTCCCGCCAATCTCGTTTCGCCCACCAGGCAACTCGATCGTGGCGAGGACCAGACACCCGGACGGACAGGGATCTTTCCTGATCCGCTTGATCGTGAGTCAATCCCGGAAGCGAGCCCGCGTGGGGACTTGCATCAGGGTTGTTTGTTTTGTAGCCTGGGGAAGATCGATCACACGCGCTCGACTCGGCCTTCCTTGCCGGTCCCTTCTTAGTGGAGTGCATCGAACATGTCATCTTTCGCACGACTTTGGGGAGGCGCCGCCGTACTTGCGCTCGGGGCGATTCTTCCCGGCCTGGTTCACGCCGGCGACGAGCCCTCGCTCGCCGATCAGTTGATCGAGCTGGGCCGCCAGGCCAAGGCCAGCGGTGCCACCGCGACCGCTCAGGGGTTTTACAAGCAAGCCCTTCGCCTGGATCCCACCAGCGAGGCCGCCAAGCAAGGGCTCAAGGCGACCACCGGAGTGACCCTGGTCGCCTTCCAGGACCCCAAGCCCGACGACGCCAAGCCGGCCCAGACGCCCCCGCCAGCCCCCCCAGCGCCCGCGAACGACGTCAAGGCGACGATCGAGCAATCCGTCGTCAGTGAGAATATCGCCCGCCAACAACTCACCAACGATGTCGAGCAACGGCTCCAGGCCGCCCGCGTCCTGCTGAACCAGGGCCAGGCCGAGGCCGCCCTGAACGCCCTGCGACTCACCCAGAACGTCGTGAAATCCGCCACCAATGTCCCCAAGGAAGAGCGCGATAAACTCGATCGCCGCATCGGTGCCCAGATGATCCAGACCGTCCAGGCCGAGGAACGGGTCGTCAACGAACAGGCCGAGCGCACCCGCCTCGAATCCGCCGCCGAGCAACGCACCCGCACCATCGGCCTCTTTCAGCGTGACAAACTGACCATCCAGGCCATGATGATTCAGTTCGACACCCTGATGAGCCAGGGCGTCTACAACGTGCTTTACAATGGCGGCATGGGCGACATCGTCGCCGCCACCGCCCCCTTCAACGAGGCCAGGCTCCTCGCCCAGAAAGCCTACTCGCTCCAACGCGGCTCGCCGCTTCCCTACAGCGACAACGACCCTTCCCCCGCCGTGGGTAAGAACGTCTCCTTCTACATGGGCTTCCTGCAACAGGAACTCCAGTTCCGGTACCTCGAGCAATACCGGTTCTTACTGACACTCCAAGACGTCTCGCGAGCGGGCGTTCCGTTCCCAGACACGATCACCATCGAGTACCCCGACGCCGAGTGGTTCCGTGAAATGTCGGAGCGGCGAATCAAGCGCTACGGTAAGGCCGTCGACCTGTTCGAGCGCGATCCCAAGACCCGCCAGATCCTCGAGAAGCTCGAGGAGCCAATCTCGATGCCGTTCCAAAACGAAACCTCGCTCGACGACGTCCTCAAGTACATCCAGCAAGCCACCACCAGCGCGAGCTTCAACGGCATTCCGATCTACGTCGATCCCATCGGACTCTCCGAGGCCGAGAAATCACTCCAATCAACCGTCAGCATCAACCTCGATGGCGTTCCCCTCAAGACCACCCTTCGCCTGATGCTCAAACAGCTTGATCTGACCTACACGGTCAAGGACGGCTACATGATGATCACGTCGAAGGTCTCGGAAGACCAGCAAACCGAGATCCGCGTCTACCCCGTCGCCGACCTCGCCATCATCCCGCTCTCCCTCATGGGCGGCGGCGGCATGGGCGGCGGTATGGGCGGCGGTATGGGCGGCGGCATGGGCGGTGGCATGGGCGGTGGCATGGGCGGCGGTATGGGCGGCGGCATGGGCGGCGGCATGATGGGTGGCGGCGGTATGATGTCCGTCCCACCAACCGCTCCCCAGGAGCCGGCTCCCGCGGCGCGCCAGGATGCCAACCCGTTCATGCAAAAAAAAAGCAACTGACCCAGGCGCTCGGCAACCCCTCCTCCGCTGAGCCAGACAACCGATCCGCGACCAAGGGCCAGCCCGGCACCATGCCGGCTGGCTCTTCGTCGTCAACCTCGAGTAACCTCCAAAACCCCCTGCTGACGCCAGGCCAGCCCCCCGATTCGACCCGCGGGCTGATCCCCATCCAGAGCTCTCGCGGATCGACCCCCCACCCCGGTCCCGTCGCCGATCCTTACGCTTACTGGCTCAAATACTACGCGGCCAAGGACCCCAAACGCGCATCCCCCGAGCTGCTGCATCAGTCGATTCGCGAGCTCAACCGAATGGGGAAACCCCGCGACGTCCACGCCGCCCTTCTGGGTTATCTCACCAATCACCCGACCCTCGCCGAGCCCTGGATGTATGAAGCGCTCGCGCTGGCGATCACGATGAACAAGGGGAGCGAGACCGACGTCAAGACCGCCCTCAATTACGCCGCCGATCTTGCCCTTCGCACCCACAACCCCAACCACCTGGTCAGCGTCGCCGACGTGCTCTTCATGAAGGGCTATTACGACCGGGTGGGAACGCTCCTGGACGAGGCCGCCGCCAAGGTCCCGCATCGCTTCGAGCCGCTGGTCGGCTCTGTCAATCTCGCCCAAAAAACCAAGGATCCCAAGCGAATGGCCCGATCCGTCGAGAGCCTGCTGTCGTTGGGCTGGCCTGGTCGCGACGACTACTTTCGCCTGGAATCGCGCGGCCAAGTTGAAGCACTGGAAAAGAGCCTCCGCGAGGAGAACCGGACGGCCGAGGCCGACGCCCTCGTGCAAAACCTCGCCGAGTCCGAGGCCCGCGACCTCTTCGTACGCCTCACCTGGGACGGCGAATCCGATTTCGATCTCGCGGTCGAGGAACCGCTCGGCGCGACCGCGTGCTATCAAACCCCACGCACCGTCTTTGGCGGGGCGATCGTCAAGAATGGTTACGGCTCGCATCCGGAAGAGGTCTATACCTGCCCCCGCGGCTTCGATGGTTATTACACACTCACCATCTCAACCATCTGGACCAACCCCAGCCGGCCGACGACCCGGCTCAATCTCGAGATTATCCAGCACGAAGGAACCCCTCGTGAGGTCAAGCAGAGCTACAAGCTCAGTCCCGACAAGCCCAACGACCCGATCAAGATCAATCTCACCGGTGGCCGGCGCAAGACCGTTCTGCCCTACTTCGACCCCACGGTCTCGGCCCAGGAAGCCTTCAGCCAGCTCAGGAAAGCCAACCCATCGCGTGGCTCCGCGAAACACCCGACGACCACTCCGCGTCCAAACCCGGCTCAAGCGACCCCGAAGGCCGCGTCTCGCCCCATTACCGTCGATTAACCCCGAGTCCAGGAGAGGCTGATACCGACGATTCTCGGGATTTCGCTGATCCTGCTCGCCAGGGTCGGCCGATTTTTGTAAAAGATTGTATGTGTTCGCGTTTTCCGTTCGAGCCGGAACTTGATCTCGCGAAAGGTTCGTCATGAAGTCGCGTTCGATCCGCCCCTGTCTTGAACGATTCGAGGCCAGGATCCTCCTCTCGCACGCGCCTCGGGTGGTCGGGGTTCCGGTGACGCGCTCATCGGGATTTCAGGAGATCACGGCGACACTCACGACCGATCACGGCGTCTATCAGACCGGCCGGACGGTCGACATCACGCTCACGCTCGCCAACCAGACGAATCATCGGGTCGATCTGACCTACGGTAACGAGTCCTCGCCGATCACGATCTGGCGAAAAGGGCGGATCGTCTGGCAAGAACCCTCCAGCGCCCCGTCGATGTCCGCCGTCATCGTCAAGGTCGACCTCGACCCGGGGACCTCAATGACCTTCACCGGGCAATGGACGGCGACGGCTCCTGGGGTCTATAGCGTCCACAGCCAGCTTGATCGACGGGCGGTCCCACGGTCATTCCGGGTGATTGAGGGCCCGACGGGAATCGTCCCCCCCAGCCAGCCGCCTGACCAGGGCAATCATGGCGGTTCCACGACTGGTCCTGGAAATGGGTCGGGGCGGACCCCTCCCGTCACGCAACCGATCGTCATCAGGCCGACCCCGATCCCCGTCGATCCCAGGCCGATCCTGCCTCCGATCGTGAGGCCGATCCTGCCTCCGATCGTGAGGCCGATCCTGCCTCCGATCGTGAGGCCGATCCACCCGGTCGGAAGTCCGGTCCAGCCAATCCACCGACGAACCGCCCCGATCCGCGCGCTTCCGCCATCGCGACCGGGCTTGCTCCATGTCGCCGTGACAAGGCAACCCGCCACCCCGCCGGGGCAAACACTCTGATCCCGCCTGGCGCTCACGACGACTCGTCTGTCACCCTGGATCGGGAACTGATGCCTTGCGATCGCGTCGTCGACCTGGGTATAAACGATAGCTGTTGATTCGCCCCCTGCGCCGTCGCCCAGGATTTCGCGCGTGACGGCTGGCCGGTCGAAACGATGACCGGATCGCGGGGCTGCTGGACGAGGGAGCTTCCACCATGATTCACCGCCGGATTGAGGCTCGATTCGTGGTCGTGACGGCCGTTGGTGCCATCGCGACGGCGCTGGGCGTCGCCCCAGCCTTCGGCCAGGTTTCAGAGGGCCTTCCCTCGACTGGATTTCGCAAGGTCGTCGAGCGTGCCGCTCCCTCGGTCGTGACGGTGCGGCCGGTCGGCCTTGTCGAGGTCCCGGTGGTCGAGCTCCCACTGGCCGTTCCCGACCCGGTTCGCGCCCTCATTCCCCGCGGGGCGCGGCGAAGCAGGCCGGGCGAGCCCGAGACCACGGGCTCCGGCGTGGTGATCGACGCGGAGCGCGGGGGGGTCGTCACGTGTGATCATGTGCTTGCGGGGGCCTCGCAGGCGATCGTGATCCTGCCCGACGGTCGCGAGCGGCCATCGAGAGCGATCCGCCGCGATCTCGAGACCGACCTAGCCCTGGTCGTCATTGATCCCAGGGACCTGAAGCTCACCGCCGCGGGCTTCGCGGAGCCGCCCGCGCTCGCGATGGGAGATTGGGCGATCGCGATTGGCCGCCCGCCAGGCGCGCCTGTCACGCTCTCGGCCGGCGTCTTCTCGGGCGAGCGTGAGGGGGCGGGGGGCAATCGCTCCGTTGCCCTGCTCGAGGCTGATGTCCGGGTTCAAAACGTCAATCGCGGGGGCGCGCTGTTCGACCTTCAGGGTCGGCTCCGCGGCGTCCTGACCGACGCCGTCCCGCGCGGAATCGCGGGCCAGGGGTACGCGATCCCGTGGGAAATCGTGAAGCGGGTGGTCCACGACCTGGGCGAACTTGGGTACGTGCGGCGAGCCTATCTTGGCATTCAGATGGGGGTCCTGGAACCGGCCACCGGGGTCTCGGGCGTACTGGTTCAGTCGGTCGCCGACGTTGGGCCGGCGGCCGAGGCGGGCATCCGGGCGGGGGACCTTGTGACGGCCATTGCCGGCAAGCCGGTCGTGGGCCCAGGCGCGGTTCGCGCGCTGGTCGAGTTCGCGCCGATCGGCGAGCCACTCGCCGTCTCGGTCGCGCGCGGCGAGACCCGGCTCGAGCTCACGGTCAAGCCGCGCGAGACCCCTCATCAGCCCGTCACCCCGCCGATTCTCGCGCCGATGCCTCGCGGGCGCTTTCGATCAGGTGATCGTCCCGCCACGACGCGACCAAGCGAGGAGCCCCAGCTCGAGCCGATCCCCGATTCCCGCATCGCACCGCGATCCCGCTAGAAAA
>JAKBAP010000282.1:0-305 GCA_021808995.1 Planctomycetota bacterium
TGCGATTGAGGGCCTGCAATTCGGCGAATTCGAGATACGCGGTGACAATGCGATTGAGGGCCTCGATCTCGTCCTGCTTCAAATAGTTCTTGGCAATGGAGACATCGGTTTTGCGAGGCCCGTCGCCGTCCCAGGTCGTCAGGCCCATGTTCGGCTGCGACGCATCAGCTCGCCGGTGGATCACCTCAGCAGCCGTATGGCCGTGCGCCGCCCAATGCATCTTGTTCTGCACGGTCTTGAAAAACAGGAGCGAGCTGTCGGCCTTGGGGTCGTAGTCGATGCTAGTGTAGCGCTTCATGTTGTTG
>JAKBAP010000282.1:315-7024 GCA_021808995.1 Planctomycetota bacterium
CCTCGTCCGAAAGAACTATCGCTGGTGCTATCCGCATGGCCTCATCCCTCCTTTGAACTATTAGACGGGTAACCATGATATTAAGTTCCCAGATTATTGAGGCGCTACACTAGTGGCATAAATGTCAAGCACCTTCCGCCAGAACACCCGCTCGCTGGAACGAATGTCGCGGATGCGGGCGAGCAGTTCCTCGAAGTAGTTGCCGCCCCCGGCCCGCTTGAGCCGGGCGTCGTCCATCGCGAATCCCTTGACGAGGTATTCGCGCAGCCGCTCAGTCGCCCAAATGCGGAACTGCGTTCCGCGATGCGAGCGAACGCGGTAGCCGACGGCCAGAATGGCATCGAGGTTGAAGTGATCGACGGCACGGGAAACCTCGCGGCTGCCTTCGGTTTGAACTGTCAAGTATTTCTTGACAGTTGCCTCCGGCCGGAGTTCCCCGTCTTCGTAAATCGCCTGGAGGTGCTGGCTTACGTTCTGCTTGGTGGTGTGGAAGAGATCCGCCATGCCCTTCTGGGAGAGCCAGACGGTCTCATCGGCCATGCGGACGTCGATCCGGGTCTTCCCATCCTTCGTCTGGTAGAGAATGAGCTCGCCGGAGTCATCGGGGGCCGGTGCGGGAAGCTTCTCCGTCATGAGGATTCCTTTCCGGTGAAGCCGAGACTGGCCAGATTCTTGAGGATTGCCTTTTCCAGTTTGGCCGACTCCACGAATTGCCCTTTCAGCTTGGCGGTGAGTTGCTCCATGCGTTCGTCGAACGGCATATCGTCATCGTCGTGGGTCTCTTCCGCTCCGACGTAACGGCCGGGCGTGAGGACGTGGCCGTGGCTTTCAATCTCTTCGCGGCTGGCACTCTTGCAGAATCCGGCGATGTCCGCGTACTTGCCGGCATCCTTTTCGCCGCGCCAAGCGTGATAGGTCTTGGCGATGCGGGCGACTTCGTCGCCGGAGAGTTCGCGGTGCGTGCGATCAACGAGTGCCCCGAATTTGCGGGCGTCAATAAAGAGCGTCTCGCCGCGACGGTCGCGGAACTTACCGTTCTTCTTGTTGCGGGCGAGAAACCAGAGACACACCGGGATCTGCGTGGTGTAGAAGAGCTGGCCGGGCAGGGAGATCATGCAATCGATCATGTCCTGCTCGACGAGCTGGCGGCGAATCTCACCTTCGCCCGACTGATTGCTGCTCATCGAACCGTTGGCCAGCACGAAGCCCGCGATGCCGCTGGGGGCCATGTGCTGCACCCAGCCGAAGTTGGCATTGCCGACGGGCGGAGCGCCGTACCTCCAACGGGCGTCTTCGCGGAGACGCTCCCCTCCCCAGTCGCTGATGTTGAACGGAGGATTGGCCAGGATGGAATCGGCTTTGAGGTCTTTGTGCAGGTCGCTGTGGAAGGTGTCGGCGTTATGCGTTCCGATGTTGCCGTCGATGCTCCGGATTGCCAGGTTCATTTTGCACAGCCGCCACGTCGTGTTGTTCGATTCCTGTCCGTAGATCGACAGGTCGCCGACACGGCCGCCGTGGGCAAGCACGAACTTTTCGGACGACACGAACATGCCGCCGGAACCGCAACAGGGGTCATAGATGCGCCCCTTGTACGGCTCGATCATCTCGACGAGCAGCTTCACCACGGACTGCGGCGTGTAGAACTCGCCGCCCCCTTTACCTTCGGCATTGGCGAACTTGCCCAGGAAGTACTCGTAGACGCGACCCAGTACGTCCTTGCCGCGGCTTTCGGCGTCGCCTAGCCCGATCGTGCCGATCAGGTCGATGAGTACACCAAGCCGTTGCTTGTCGAGTGACGCCCGTCCGTAGTCCTTCGGCAAGACGCCCTTCAGTGTGGGGTTGTCCTTCTCGATGGCAGCCATCGCATCGTCGATGAGCTTGCCGATCGTGGGCTGTTTGGCGCTGGACTGAAGCTTCGCCCAACGGGCGACCTTGGGAACCCAGAAGACGTTCTCGGCAAGGTACTCGTCGCGATCCTCGGGGTCGGAATCCTTGTCGGCGGCGAGCTGGTCGTGCAGTTCCTGAAAGGCGTCGGAGATGTACTTGAGGAACACGAGTCCGAGCACGACGTGCTTGTACTCGGCGGCATCCATGTGCCCGCGGAGCTGGTCGGCGGCGGCCCAGAGCTTCTCCTCGAAGCCGAGATTCGCGCCGTTGGCGTTGCTGGATTTTGTGGCCCGTTTTGCCATGCGGCTGTCCCTGCGGTCGCTCGGAGAGCGATCGAGAATGTTCGGTCCGCGGCGGTCCCGGTGTCGATCGGGGCCGGGTCGGGGGCCTTTGGGGACAGCGGCGGAGGTCACGTCGTGTTCATCGATTACGAGCCGTAATCCTATCCGAAATGGCGTTAGAACGGAAACCGCCGCGAGTTTTCGGTGAGGCAGACGCCACGCCGGTTCCGCGGCGACTCCTGATTCTTAGTGCCTACATGGTGCCAATTTGGTGCTTTGCAGGGCGACTCGTCTTGCGGGGCGCTTCCCCGGTGACGTCTCGTTTGTTGAGATAGATTTCGGCTCGTCGCCCAGGCCGTGGAGCCAATTTCACAACTGTCTTGCCGTGATAATCAGGTAGGCGAGCGCAACGAAGCCCGTGTATTGGAAGCCATAATGCTCGTAACGCACCAGCGGCCGTCGGAACGCCTGCAGCCAACCATCAGTTCGCTCGACCACCTATCGCGGCAGGTTTCGTCCCAAGTGCCGACCGTCGTGCCGCGGCGGCTTCTTGAGGTTCTTACGGTGCGGCGCGAGCAGGAAAGTGCCGCGCTCGGCGAGTCGATCACGCAAGGCGTCGTTGTCGTACGCGCGGTCGGCGAGCAAGACCTCGGGAATCGTCGCATCCGCCGCCGAATCGAGCAAAGGTTCGAGCAATTGGTTCTCCGAGATGTTCGCCGCGGCGACGATCGCGGCCGTCGGACAACCATCCGCCCTCGTCCAGACCATCGGCTTCATCCCATTGCCGCACTTGGTGTTGCCGACTTCGTCCCCCCTTTTTTTTGCGCGGATGAAGGTTCCGTCGACAACCCCCTCGCGACCAGCTTGCCGACGACGTTGTTCAGGTTTGGCAAGCGCCGCGACCGACGCCGCGTCGGAGACTCCCGCGATCGTCCACTCGACAAACCGCCGCCAACAACTCGCTTACGAAACGCCGAGATCCTTGGGGAGATCCTTCCACCGAGCGCCGGTCTTGAACACCTAGACGATGCCGATCAAACAGCGTTCGTCGTCAGCCCAGGGACGGCTCCCCTGGGGTGCCGACGACCGCGCCGGCAGTAGCGGCTTGAGCCGCCTCCAAACCACCGCCGACGGGTCCGTGATATCGCGATCCATCGTGCAGGGCCCTCCGTGTGGAGGGTAAGCTCAATCGAAACAACAAGTTGCGTCAAGAGAAGTTTTAAAACGGTTCTAGCAAACTCCAACCGAGCGGTCAAGGCTCAAGTGCCTGTCCTGATAATGTTCGCCGCGTTCCCGATCCACCGCCCCGACGTGGACCGATCGATAAATCCAGAAACAACCCGCTTTTCGACCGTCGTCGTCTCAAATCGGGAGCGTACGGCGATCTCCTGTTGACGCCCGCTCATTTCAGGCGGATCACGTCGACCGAATTTAATCCAGGTTCGATGATGTGCTCACCACAACCCAGGAGAAATCGATGATCTTCCCAAGGCGAAACATGCTCGGAGGCGCCGTCGCGCTGGCTCTGTCCGCGTTCACGGCCACGGCCACGGCCGATTCGATCACCATCCTCAACACCCAGACCTCGAACGGCTTTACCTTCACGAATTTCGACGGCCCCACGCCCAATCCTGGCGGTACCTTCATCAATGGGATCTCGAACACCGGCCAGATCGTGGGGTTCACCCAGAATGGCTCCGCCGTCGACAACTTCACCGCCGACCCCACGGTGACCACCAACGCCAACCCGGTCAATATCGCGGGCTCCAACACCGCGATGGCCAATGGGATCAACTCGTCCGGAACCATTGTCGGATTCGACGGAATCACCCACGCCTTTAGCCTTTCCGGCAACAGCCAAGTCAGTTTCATCCCCAACGGTGGGACGTCAGCACAGGCTTTCGGCATCAACGACAACGGCATGATCGCCGGCCAATACACCACCGCCGCGGGGGCGACGCCAGGGTTCGTCTTGAATGGCACCACCGTCACCACCATCAACGCCCCCACGAGCACATCCGCGAGCTCGGAGGTCGTCAATGTCCAGGGTGTCAACGACCACGGCCTCGCGGTCGGCTTTTACCTGGGCACCGACGGACAGGACCATGGATTCATGTTTAACCTCGCCAACGCCCTTCATAATGTCGGCGTCGGCGTGGCGATCGCCGACCCAACGATTCCCAACGTTCCCGGCGAGCCGGGCGCGACCTTCGTCTTTTCCCAGATCCTGGGCATCAACGATCAGGGAATCGCGGTCGGTTACTATGGTGATTCCACCGGAAGCCAGCATGGATTCCTCTATAACACCAACACATGCGTTTATACCTTCCTGAGCGATCCCAACGCCGGGTTCAATAACGGCGTCGAGGTCACCCAGATCACTGGCATCAACAATTCGGGCGAGATCACCGGCTTCTATACCGATGCCAACGGGCTCGCCCATGGATTCGTGGGGCTCGCCTCCGTTCCCGAGCCATCCTCGATTTGCCTCATGGGCCTCGGGATCTGCGGCATCCTTGGTTACATGCGGCGAGCGCGACGGAAGGCGTGAGCCAGCGGCCTCGCTTACCACATCCTCGAGTAAACGCAAGCGCCCGGGTAATCATCCCGGGCGTTTGGTTGTTACTCTTGGCGGAGCGATTCCTCACGCGGGGCTGCTCGCCGTTGTTCGTTGACGATCTGGTGAGCGAGGCGCAGCGGGATCGGAACCCGATAGCGCGGCACCGTCGCCAGGACCACCCGGATCGCGCTTTCAAGGTCGCAGAGGTGCCCTACGGATACATAAAGCGGCCTGACGCCGGACCGGCTGCGAACCACGGCCCCGATCGGCTCATCGTGATCGAGCAAGGGGACCCGGGAACCTCGGGTTTCACCTGGAGACCGATGCTCGCCGTGCAGTCGCGACTTGGCGCAGCCGATTGTCGGCACGCCCAGCCAGAGGCCAAGATGGCACGCCAGCCCAAGCCGCCGGGGATGGGCCCGACCTTGGCCATCGCAGAGTACGACGTCGGGCCGGGTGTTCAAGGCTCGAAAGGCGTCGAGAACCGCCGGTGCCTCGCGAAAGCTCAAGAGACCCGGCACATAGGGAAATGTGGCGTCCTGGACCACCACCGAGCGGTCGATTTCCTCGAACGTATCGCCGCGGACAACCACGACCGCCGCGAAAAGCCGGGCTTCACGGCGATTGTGCGAGACGTCGGCCGCCGCGATCGTCGTCCATCGGCCCAGCGGGCGCGCGTCATCCACCCGCGCGGCCAGATCTCGCTGAAGCTCACGCGCCGCCGCCAGGCTCAAATCCCACGAATGAAGACCTTCCTCGACCCGCAATTGATCGAACCTCCGGCTCGCGGACGATCAAACGCTCTAATAGACCAGCGAAATCGCGGAGACCATCGCGGGCTCGATTTCGCGAATGACCTGGGCGGCCCGGTCGATTTGGTCTCGATCCACGTCCAGATGCGTGCAGGCCCGGATGACCTGGGGGCCGAGGGCGCTCACCAGGACTCCATGAGAGCGCAGATAGGTGGCGACCTCGGACGCCGTCCCGAGCGCGGGGTCGACGACGACCCAGACGAGATTGCTCTCGACCGGACCCCATTCGAGCGAAAAGCCAAACGCTCCGGCGAACGCGTCGGCCAGGATCCGGGCGTGTTCGTGGTCCACGCTCAGCCGTTCGATGTGATGATCAACCGCGTAAAGCGCCGCCGCCGCGATCACGCCCGCCTGTCGCATCCCGCCGCCGAAAAGCTTGCGGACCCTCCGCGCCTCCGCGATCAGGCTCGCCGATCCCGCCAAGGCCGAGCCCACCGGCGCTCCCAACCCCTTGGAAAAACAGACCGAGACCGTGTCAAACAGCCCCCCCCACTCGCGCGCGGGCCGACCCGAGGCCACGACCGCGTTCCAGAGCCGAGCGCCATCGAGATGCATCCCCAGATGATGCTCGCGCGCCCATCGTGAGACCGCGGCCGCCTCGTCAAGGGGTTGAACGCGCCCGCCCCCACGATTGTGGGTGATCTCAAGGCAGACCAGCCTGGTCCGAGCATAATGAGCATCGTCGGGCCGGATCGCCTCGCGAAGCATCTCCACCGATAACAACCCGCCATCCCCCGCGAAGGTCCGGGCCGTCACGCCAGACAGTCGGGCGATCCCCCCCGCCTCCCACACATAGACGTGCGAGGTCGAACCGCACAAGAGCTCGTCCCCAGGCCGCGTATGGATCGCCACCGCGATCTGGTTGGCCATCGTCCCCGACGGCACGAACACGGCCGCCTCCTTGCCCAGAAGCTCCGCCGTCCGAGACTCAAGCCGTTTCACCGTCGGGTCTTCGCCGTAGACGTCGTCCCCCACCTCGGCCTCGGCCATTACCCGCCTCATCGCGGCCGTCGGCCTCGTAACCGTGTCCGATCGCAGGTCGATCGGCCTGGGATTCCCCATGATCCACTCTCCCTCGTTCGCCGGCGCTTGCGCCGGCTTTCAACCACCGCCATGGATTCGCTCTCGACGTCTACCTAGAATAGTCGTCATGAGCGATCAAGCAACCA
>JAKBAP010000283.1 GCA_021808995.1 Planctomycetota bacterium
TGCTGATATATTCGGTGATGTCTTCCTTGGTGTAATAGGCCCCCATCTGCTTCTGGTTGATGTACTTCTCGAAGATGTAGCCGAGCACGTCGGGGTTGATCTCGCGCTCGTTGCGGAGCGGGCGGGTGTCGAGATGCCAATCCCACTGGCCAAAAAACGTGAAGAGCCGTTCAAACGCCTCGTCGGGGATGTCGAGCTTGGGGTTACGGGCCTCGAGCCCGTCGACCTCGAAGCGCCCACCGTTGACGTAGGGGATGCCGCCCAAGCGCGCCTTCAGATCGGCGTCGACGGTTCGCGAGCCCTTCTCTTTCGCGAACCCTTCGTGGAACAAAGCGAGCAAAAAATAGCGGTAAAACGTGTGGAATTTCCCTTTGCCCCGGCTGGCCCTAACCCTAGCCAGGCGGTCGCTCAAGTAATTGCGATTTCCGTCGAGAAACCCCTTCTCTTGAATGAAGGAGATGAACATCAGACGGTTGAGCATCAGAGAGGCGTACCATTCCCGGTCGGCTTGGCTCTCGACCCCTTTCAGGAAGGCCAGAAAAGCCGCGTGCTCGATCTTGAAGCGGTCGTAAAACCTCTTGGTGACGCGGTCGCGGTCAAAGGCGTCGCGGAGCTTGTGCACGGTGCCGGTCAGGTCGAGGGCTTCCTCCTCGCTGAGCGGGATCGTGATGGAGCTCAGCTTTTGAATCAATGCGTCGCCGGATTGTTGATCGGGAAAATACGGGTGCTCGCGATACTGGGCCGGGGTTCCCGGCTGTCGCGCGACCCATTGCCAGATCTGGGTGGTCTTGTCGACGAAGATAATGAGATGCTCGTAGGCGTGTTTCGCGACCTGCCTTTCGATTTTCCTGCGAGTGGCGTGATCGGGGATCCGGCCGTCCGGGCCAGCGCACCGGAAGACCTGAACGCCGCGTTTCCGAGCGATCGCGTGGAGCGCGTAGTCCTGGTTCGCCACGCTCACGGTGAAACCGGCCGCAGGAAAATCCCAGCCCAGCTCTTGCGTGAAGAGGCCTGTCAGATCGAAGCTCTTCAGTCGCGCGCGGATCGCGGGTTTATCGATGTTCATGGTCATTCACGGCTGACTTCGCACTGGGATTCTCGAGAACGACAACCGACCCGATCACTCTACCTCAAAACCGCCTGGCACACCCACCGACGCGGCAGCGAGCGTATGGCTTATCGGAATGCGCTCGCTCGCGCGTCGTGCTTGTACTCCAACGATCCACCCACCAGCGCCACGCGGCAGCGAGCGCACAACATAAATACAAATGCACGTGAGCGCAACTTCACTCCATCGCGGGCGCTTCGGGCTTGTCTGATTGCAATCCGGTGCCCGAGGGGTTCGCGCGCAGCCCCAACGAGCAAATGATTCGCGGCTCGTGTGATTCGGGTTCGTCTTGGACGATGCAGAGCCGGTCTTCCTCTCGCAATTCGACGACGCGGCGGGCGAGATCCTGGTCGCTGATGCCGTGGCGAAGCTGGCGGTTGAGCAGATCGACGGCGAGCGGTCTGAGCGGAAAGTTATGGATCTCTTCGATCGCGCGGCGCAGTCCGAGCGTGTCGAACCGCGTTCCCTTGACCTGGTCGATATAACGCCTCAGCCGTTCATAGGTTCGATACCGAGCGCCCGTCGGGCGGCCGAGCCCGCCACCCGGCGATTTGGCCTCGACCGCGATGATCTTGACCGCGCGCTCGACGATCTCGTGATGATTGGCGTGCCGGTCGACCGTCGCGGTTTCGGGCGTGCATTCGGCCGCCTTCAAGATCGCGAACTGCGACTCCGTGACCGGTTGTCTCGCCGTGTCGAGCCACGCCAGGGCGTCGTTGTCGCCGGCCGTGCGAATATACGCGAGCACGCCCTCGGGCCGGCCGGCGGCGGGCTGGTGCGGGCGCGTCGAGAAGACCACGTTGGGCAGGTCGGGAATGGTCTTTTCCAGCGCGGGCTCGCGGTCGATCGCGTTTTTCCAGATCTGATAGGCGTATGAGCCCAGGTCGACCTCGGCATCGTCGTCGCCGTCCAGGAGGCCGGCCTTCTCGGTGAAGAGATCCCGAACGGCCGCGTCGCTCTCGTCATCCTCGAAAAACGCCTCGTCCGAGCCGACAACCTCGGCGTTTTCACGAAGTCTCCGTCGCACCCGGTCGCGCAGGCGGATGATTCGCTCGACCCCGTCCTCTGGAAGAAACGAATAGCAAAGAATCTCGTTGGCCTTCTGGCCGATCCGGTCGACGCGGCCGGCGCGCTGAATCAGGCGAATGATCGCCCAGGGAAGGTCGTAATTGACGACGATCGCCGCGTCTTGCAGGTTCTGGCCCTCGCTCAAGACGTCGGTCGTCACCAGGACGTCGAGCTCGTCCGTGGGGACCAGGCCGGGGCGATCATTGCTCGCCGGGCTGAACCGCCAGGCGAGCACGCTGGGGTCGCTCGTGTCGCCGGTGACGGCCGCGACCCGGCCCACCCCACGTTTTTCCAGCTCCCGCGTCAAATAAATCACGGTGTCGGCGAACTGGGTGAAGACCAGGATCTTGCGACCCGCGTGTTTTCGTTGGATCAGGTCGGCGAGCTGGCCCAGCTTCGCGTCGCGGGCGGCGACCCAGGCGCCACAGCGCTCGAGGACGGCGATCAGCGCCTGGGCGTCATCCTCAAGGTCGCGGGCGAGATCGGGCAGAAAGCGCCCCGACGGAAGCCAGCCGAACCGCCTTTTCCATGGCCCCGAGTAGCGCTCATAAACCTCGGCGGCGCGCTCGCGAAACCAGGCCAGCGTCGCGGCCTCGACCGCAAGATCGCTCTCCGCCCGCTGATCGTCGCCGTCATCGTCGTCCGCGAAAGCGTCTGGCTCGGCGTCGGTAAACCGCGTGTCGAGCATGCTCGCATCTTGGGTTCCGATCGGAACCGGAAGACCCCTCTCGATCGCATGCAGGTAGACGCAGTTTCTGAGAATGTGCCGCTCGATGGACTGAAGAAACGACTGGCCGCTGCTCTCGAGACGCTTGAAGAGGTTGGTCCGGCAAAAGCCCATGAGACGCTTCCCGGCCCGCGACAGGTCGCCCATGATGCGCCGCTCGGCGGGCGGCGGCGGGTCGTGAGGCCGCTCGTCGAGGTAATTGGCGAGTCCGTAACGCGGCAAGGCCAGTCGATTGACCGCGTCCACGATCGGCTCCGAATACAGAAGCGCGTACTGATCGTCGGGATCGCCCTCGTCAATCTTGAATCTCACGTTTTTCGGCCGTCGCGTTGGTATATAAGAGCGCGAACCGTCGGGAAACGTGAGGTATTTTCGCTCCGAGGCCTCATCGTTCTGGGCATAGTTGTCCTGAATGAACGTTCGCGTTCTACGCACCAGGTAGAGCCGCATCAGCTCGCGCCAGTCGTCTGGGTATTCGCTTTTTTCAAAGCCGGCCAGCGTCCGAACCCCGCATTGGTAGCGGCGGATGAACTCGGACTCGCCGATTCGCCGTAGAAGCGCCTCGGGGCGGACGCCGATGTCCTCGTCCTCCTTGAGGAAGAGGCGCAACTGGTTGGCCAGGTCGAGATAGGTTTTATTGTAGGGCGTGGCCGAGAGCAGGATGACCTTGCTTTCGTTGCGCTCGATGTAATCCCGGATGGCTCGATAACGTTTGCCGTCGCGATTGCGAAAGTTGTGGCTCTCATCGATCAAGACGAGCCGGTAGCGCTTGACCTGATCCGGCAACATTTCGATAGCGCGGCTGGTCGAAAGGACCAGGCCCCGAAGCCCGTAGCGCTCTCGGCAGTGTTCCCACATTGGGACAAGGTTTTTGGGGGCGAGGATGAGCGTTTCCAGGTCGAGGTCGTCCTCGAGGATACGGGCGACGGCCGCCGCCATCCGGGTCTTGCCCAGGCCCACGACGTCGCCGATGAGCACGCCCCCGCGCTTATTGAGGTGGTGAGCGGCGATCTTCACGGCCGCGACCTGGAACTCAAAGAGCTGGCCTTCGAAAATGCGCGGAAGACGAAACTCGGTCTGGCCGGCGCGTGCCTCTTGCGAGAGGTGATAGGCCATTTTGACATAGATGTGATAGGGGGGCGGCGGCTGCTCGCGCGCCCAGCTCTGCTCGATGACGTGCAGGAGCTCGTTCGAGATGTCGAGGCACCAGCGATCGTTCCACCGGTCCTCGAACCAGCTCGCCAGCTTGGCGCAGGCGTCTTGCTCGAGGACATCGACGTTGAGCTCGCCCTGACTCGACAAGCCGGCGAAGGTCAGATTGCTGCTGCCGAGATAGCCCACCGCCGGCGCGATCGGGTCGGAACGAAACAGCAAATAGAGCTTGGCGTGCAAGGGATGGCGCAGGAACAGCTTGACGACGACCTTCTCGCCGCGGATCTGGGCCGCCAGGCGGCGGAGGCCGATCTCGTCCGAATTATTGGGAGTCCCAATCATCAACTGATCCCGAAACTCCTCGGCAAGCCGGTGTTTGAGACGCATGGCCGTGCTGTTGTCGATCGGGTGGTCGGACTTGTGGACTCCGAACGCCTCTCGGAGCTCCTCCCGCGGCGGGGTCTGCATCCCAACCAGTAGGCGGCAGCACTGGCCGGGCCCTCCCGACCACCGCTCAATCTGATCGTGGATCTGGTGCCAGCCTCGGAGGTTGAAGTATCCAACGCAAAAATCGGCGCGTTGCGAGACGTCCAGCGTGTCGCGAATGGCGGGGAGGAGCGATTGATCGATATTGTCGTAAATCCCGGGCATGTCGAGCTCATTCACTTTCCGCGAGTTGGGCCTGACGGGGTCGCGCTCTCAACCTCCGAGCCTTCCCCGATACCGGCGTGCTCGAACAGCCTCGACCCCCGCGCTTCCTAGGCCCCGCGCGAACGTTGGATGCGATAATCTATCATATTGCGCGGGCCCATCCATCCCTGAGCGGATTCGGTTCCTCGACCGTCAGCTTCGTCGGGAGCGAGCCGTTCCGGGCGCGGGCCTGGAAAAAACGCCTTCCACTTTCACGCCACGCGGGATTGAAACGGGGGGCGGCTCGGGTTATGATTTCAGCCGTCGGGGGATTAGCTCAGTTGGGAGAGCGCTTGCATGGCATGCAAGAGGTCAGGGGTTCAACTCCCCTATCCTCCACTCGACATAACATCAAGATCTAAAACAGGTTCGGGAGCTTCCGGGTCGCCGCTTGGTTGGCCGACACCAGGTCAAGCTCGTAGTCTTTCCCCCCTTGGGCTTTTTTGGCCCGGGGTTCATGCGTATCACCAGCCTGGGTTTATAACAGGGCCGGCGGGTCGATCAAGCCTTCCTGGGGCAAGGTTTCGGGCATGTCGAGTCGCGCGACCCCGATCCGGTCGTCAGCCATGCCGTAGTAGATGTCAAAACGATCCGGCAGGCCCAGATCGTCACGACGGTCAATGGCCGTGGGGAAGACCACGTTGGCCACGATTCCCATCCGCTCCTCGGGAAGCTCGGGCCTCAGGACCGCCTCGGGCGAACGATAGCGGACATGGCGAGGATGCTTCCTCGTCAGGATGAGCACGCCCGCGGAATAGCTCAACTTGGGCTTTCCGGTGGTCGATTCGCCGGAATCCTGGACGCCGTGGTAGATGATCAACCACCCATGACGCGACATCATCGGAGGAGTGCCTCCGCCGATCTTGAGCCGCTCCCAAGCCGCCACTGGAGCAGCGAGCCGATTATGAAGGGTAAATCGGCTCAGGTGGTAGGGCTCGGAGCCCAAATCATCGAGGGGACAATACGAGATCCAGATGCTCTCGCGATGGAGATCCAGGACTCGGGACGCCGCGTCGGAAGCGGAGACGGTTTCCTCGGGTCGGGTGCCCCGGAAGAGCGGTCTGTGCAGGATCGCCATGGCCGGTTTGCCTTCGGGATCGGGGATGGCGACGGGGAAGATGCTGGCGTCCTTGTTGTCCACGCCGTCAAACTCGACTCCTTCGGACGGGCAAAAGCTCACGAGACCCAGACGCCGCCAGTGAAACAGATCGTCGGACATGGCTAACGCGATTCGAGGTCCACTGGGCGAGAGCGCGGTGTAGGTCATCAGATAGCATTTGAGGGCTTCGCAATAGGTGACCCGGGGGTCCTCGCAACCTCCACCGCCGTCGGGCCGCAGCTCGTATGCGGCCTGGGGTTCAAGGGCGACGCCGAGCCGCTCGACGCCGACCGGGTCGCCGGCCTGGTCAAACCTGACCCGCGCGATTCCGATGCGCGAGTAATTGCCCTTGGCCACCATCCGCGGAAAGAGGTAATAATGCCCGTCAGGGCCGCGAATCCCCGCTGGATTCAGAACCCCTTCCACCTCCATCGCATTGCCCGGCTCGGGTTCCATCAACATCCCGAGCCGTCGCATTCGAAGATTCGCCATGGCCTTTCCTCCCAGATTCGCGTTGATCCGACTCGGGTCAAAAAAGGCGATGTTCGTCGGAGACACCGTTGTGTTTCAGGTTCGGGCTCCCTGTCCATGACCGATCGCGGGTCCCCTGCTCCTCTATTTTTCGCGAGTTCAGGCGCATCGACAACCTGATCCGATGGCAAGGACGATGCCGCGCGGGGAATGAAAGGGTCCTCGGGGCGTTTGCTTTCACCCATCGTTGCATAATGTCGGTGGTCGCGGGGAAGTCGTTTGGGGGAGAATCCGAAACCTTGGGACCAGTCCGGCACCTTGAGAGCGATTTCCGGGTGTTCCTGGAAGTAGCCGTTCACGCCCGCGTGGGAATGGAGCTCGCCCGGTGCCACCCGGGAATCGCACGTCCCCGCGGCTTGGCCTGGGATACAAGCCCGAAGGGGAAGCGAGTGAATTCCGGTCCCAGTCTCGGGCCGTGGCATCATCGATTGTCTTGCCCGGGATTCACTCGCTGGCGGTTCGGGCTTGTACTCATGTGATCCGGCCGATGTCGGAGCGGGGAGAACGGCCTTGCCGCCGTGGACGCACATCGCCGTCGCGTGATTTCAACCTCGCCGGCCCGTGAATGACTACCCCTGGAGGCTTCCGGCTTGGTCCGCGGCGAGGATCGGTGGGGATAGCCCCTCGCCAGGG
>JAKBAP010000284.1 GCA_021808995.1 Planctomycetota bacterium
ATCTGGGTTTGCACGAGTGTTTGGTTCCGGGTTTTTCTTGATCTGACCGACCGCGAGGAGATTTGCTTCCGTGTCGCACCAAGACCGTTATTTATTCACGAGCGAATCGGTATCGATGGGCCATCCCGACAAGATGGCCGACCAGATTTCCGACGGCATCCTGGACGCCATTCTCGAGCAGGATCCGATCGGACGGGTTGCGTGCGAGACGCTGCTCACGACCGGGCTGGTTTGTCTCGCGGGGGAGATCACGACCAGGGCGCTGGTCGATTATCCGGCGATCGTGAGGCGAATTGTTCGTGAGATCGGCTATACATCGAGCGACATGGGTTTTGACGCGTCGACCTGCGCGGTCATGGTGGCCCTGGGCAAGCAATCGCCAGACATCGCGATGGGTGTCGACGAGGATTCGGCCAAGGGAAAGGAGATCGGAGCGGGCGATCAAGGGATGATGTTTGGCTTTGCCTGCAACGACACGCCGGAACTGATGCCGCTGCCGATCGCGCTGGCTCACCGGGTGATCAACCGGATCACGGATCTGCGCAGGGACGGCACGATTCCGTGGCTGCGTCCGGACGCGAAGAGCCAGGTGACGGTGGAATACGACGGGTATACGCCGCTCCGGATCGATACCGTCGTGGTCTCGACCCAGCACGCTCCCGATGTCCGGCACGCCGAGATCGTGGCGACCATTCGCAAGGAGGTCATCGACCCCGTATTGCCGGCCGAGCTGGTCGACGGCACTCTGAAATACCACATCAACCCCACGGGCAATTTCGTGATCGGCGGTCCGCATGGGGACTCTGGGGTGACAGGGCGAAAGATCATCGTCGACACCTATGGCGGCATGGGCCGGCATGGCGGCGGGGCCTTCAGCGGCAAGGACCCCACCAAGGTCGACCGCTCGGCGGCCTACATGGCTCGCTATGTCGCCAAGAACGTCGTGGTGGCCGGCCTGGCCGACCGCTGTGAGATCCAGCTCGCCTACGCCATCGGCGTCTCCGAGCCGGTCAGCATCCATGTCGATACCCAGGGCACCGGTCAGTTGCCCGACATGGTGATCGCCGAGATCGTTCGTCGCCACTTCCGGCTGACCCCGGCCGGGATCATCAAGCACCTCGATCTGCGCAGGCCAATCTATCAAAAGACGGCCAGCGGCGGTCACTTTGGGCGTTCCGAGCCCGAATTCACCTGGGAAAAGACCGACAAGGCCCACGTTCTACGCGAGGCGGCCAACACCTTCGCCCCGACCGCCGTCGCCTGATTGGCGGATTGACCCAAGCTCATGACGACCTCCTTGGACGCGCGGATCGCCGACGCTTGCTCCTCGTTCCAGGAGGTCTTCGGCCGCGCGCCGCGATCCTTTGGCCGAGCACCCGCACGTGTCGAGCTCCTGGGCAACCATACCGATTACAACGGCGGGCTGGTCATGGCCGCCGCCGTTGATCGCGAGACGATCGTGGTCGGCGAGCGAACATCGGGGCGAATCGCGCGCGTCCACGCCGCGCATTTTGGGGTGATCGACGAGTTCTCGCTCGACGCGATCGAGCGCGGAGCCCCCGGAGGATGGGAGCGTTATGTGCGCGGGGTTTGCTGGGCGCTCGCGGAGGCGCACGGCACGCTCGCGGGAGGGTTTGACGCGGTGATCGTGGGGGATGTGCCGCTGGGGGCGGGGCTTTCAAGCTCGGCGAGCTTGCAGGCGGCCCTGGGGCTGTTCCTGGTTCACGAGGGGGTCGTCGGGGCTCCCTCCCCGGCCGAGCTGGGTCACGACGACGCGAGGCTCACGCTGGCGCGTGTGCTCAATCGCTCCGAAAACCATTTCGTCGGCGTGGGCTCGGGGCTGCTCGATCAGTTTTCCTGCTTGTTTGGCCGCGGCGGGCATGCCATTTATCTTGATTGCGCGAGCTTGGCCTTTGATCGGGTGCCGCTGGGCAGGCCCGGCCCGGCGATCGTGGTCTGCGATTCGCGAACCTCACGCCGGCTCGCCGATGGCAAATATGACGAGCGCAAGGGTGAGTGCGACCGGGCCGCCGCGGTCCTGCGAGGCGTTTTCCAGCGAGACGAACGCGCGTCGTTGTCGACATTTTCACGTGCCGAGCTCGAACACGCCTGGAATTCGATCGATGGAACCGCTCGCAAGCGGGCGCGACACGTCATCACCGAGAACGAACGCGTCCGCAAGGGGGTCGCGGTGTTGCGAAATGGCGACATCGAGGAATTTGGGCGGCTGATCTCGGCCTCGCACGCCTCGAGCCGCGATGATTTCGAGAACAGCTCGCCCGCGCTTGACCTGCTCATCGAGTGCGCGGAGTCGGCCCCCGGTTCTCGGGGGCCGGTTGGGCCGGCTGCACGGTCAACCTGGCGTGGGCGGAACGCGCGGAGGATTTCGCCGAGAGCGTTCGCCAGGAATACAGCCGAAAGGGCGGGGTCGCGCCACTTGTTCATGTGTGTCAATCGACGGACGGCGCGACAGGGGGTAGGCTTTAGCAGGTCTCGCCATCCTCATGGTCCCCTTGGAGCCTGATCATGCCCTGGGCACGAATCCTGGCCGATGTGACGGTCGTCGTCCACGCGCTGTTCGTGGCATTCGTCGTGCTGGGGTTGGCGGCGATCCTGATCGGCGTGCGATTTCGGTGGAAATGGGTTCGCAAGATCTGGTTTCGCGGCACGCATTTGGCGGCCATTCTGGTCGTGATGGCGGAATCGATCACCGGGACGCCATGCCCACTGACCGTGTGGGAAGATCGGCTTCGCGGATTGGCCGGGCAGGGGGGTTACCGAGGCGATTTCCTGGGTTACTGGGCACACCGGCTGATTTTCGTGCGGGGTGAGCCGTGGATGTTCACCGTGGTTTACGTGGTCTTTGGGCTCGGGGTGGTGGCGGCGTTCATTCTGGCTCCGCCGATTCGCGGGGAGGTGCCGATCGACGACAAGGACCCCCTCGCCGCCGGGATCGACTAATCGCCGGCGCGCTTGCCGCGTCCCTGGTGCCGAATGATGAGGCCCTCCTCGAGATAAACGACGGTGAGGGCGATGTCGGAGGCGTGGTCGGCGATCCGCTCCAGGTTGCGGGCGGTGTTGAGCATCTGGAGCCAGAGATCGAGCGTGTCGGCTTCAGGGCGAAGGGACTGTTTGAGATCCTTGCGAACCTGGCGATGGAGGCGATCGATGGCCGCCTCGCCCCGGATCACCACGCGAGCCAGTTTGGCGTCACGCGCGGCCAGGGCTTCGTAGGCGAGCCGAGAGTGCTCGAGCACCGTCCGCCCAAGGGTCTTCAGCGGCTCGGGAATCGGGGTTGCCCCATCGGCCTGGGCCAGTTTCCTAGCCCGTCTCGCGACCCGAGCGGCCAGATCGGCGATTCGCTCCCAATCGCGAGTCACCTTGAGAATGGTCGCCATTCTGCGCAGGTCGGAGGCGACAGGCTCGAAGAGCGCGAGCACGCGAAGGCACTGGCGCTCAATGCGGAACTCCTCCCGGTCGCTTTCACGTTCGAGGGCTTTCACCTCGGCGGTGACCTCGATCCGACCATCGCACAAGGCTTGAATGCTCTTCTCAAGCCCGTCGAGCACCGAGCGCGACATGGCGAGGAATTCCGTCCAGAGCCTGTCTTGATCGCGGATCGCGTGACGTACCGTGCACGGCTCGCCAGCCCGAGGGCCGGAAGCGAACGGGTCAGCGCCCGATCGACCTGTCTCCATCATTGCGCTCCCTCGATCCAGAAACCGCATAGTTCCGAAGCCCTGATGTGACGCGAGGATTTCGTCTCCGATCCACCCCTCAAGACTCTCGTGAGGGGAAGCACCGTGGCCCAGACAAACCGCTAACAATCGAGGCCATGGCGTGACGTATTATTGATCGTACCTTCGAATCTCGGTCGTGGCCATGGATGGATTCAAAATTGGGACGCGCTGTTGCCGATTGACAGGCGTGGAGGGGATCCCTAGGATCACGCGGCAAGCCCCGTCGCCTGGCTTGGCGATGAGGCGGCGAGTGGATTGCCGGGAGAATCAAGACGCCAGTGAGTTGCCGGGTCGCTCTGTTTTATGACATGGACGCCTGCCACCAGCCCACCGGCGTCACCCGCCACGCGCTGGCGCAGCTCGCTGGGCTAGCCAAGCGGCCGGAGATTGCGCTGAGCCTGATCTCCGGACGCATCAACCACCCCGACGGCCGCGCGTTCTGGGAGTCACTCGACGGAATCCCACGCCGCGAACTTCCAGTCCGGACCAGGGACATCTTGCGATGGTGGCGGATCAAACCCTGGCCTCCTCTCGATTGGTGGACAGGCCCGGTGGACTGGATCTATTGCCCGGCCGAATTCCCGACCGTCCTTCGCGCCGGCAAACGGGCCGTCACAAGCCACGATGTCTTGCAGACTCTTCGCTTTGACTCGCCTCGCAAACGGGCGCTCATGGATCGGGTTTTCGCCGAGGCCAACCTGATCCTCTCGGTTTCGCGCTATAATACCGAGAGGCTGCTCGAAGCCTTTCCCAGCGCTCGCGGTCGCGTGGCCTACGTCCCCAACGCCGCCGACGATCTCTTTTTCGATCCCGCCCCCCTCCACGAACGAGAGCACGCCCGCGCCGACCTGGGATTGCCCCCCGGAATGCCCTACCTGCTCTCGGTGGCGAGCTTCCAACCTCGGAAAAACCTAGCTCGTCTGATCGAGGCCGCCGGTCGGCTCGGGGAAGTCGCCGGCGGCGAGCTGGGGTTGGTCTTGATCGGCGGAGGCAGCGAGGATGCCGCCCGCCCACTCCGCGAGGCGGCGGCCAGGTTGGGCCGAAAAGCCGTCGTCCGCTTTCCTGGATATCGGCAGGGAATCGCCCTGCGAGCCGCCTATGCCGAGGCCCGGGCGCTGGTGTTTCCCTCGCTCTGCGAAAGCTTCGGGATCCCGGTCGTCGAGGCCATGGCCCAACGAACCCCCGTCGCGCTCGCGGATTCGACCGCGCTACCGGAAATCGGTGGAGACGCGGGTTGGTATTTCAACCCCCTCATGGTCGAGGACCAGACCCTCGCCATCAGACGCCTGCTCGACGACGACGACGAACGCGACCGCAGAGGGAATCTCGGCCGCCGCCTCGCCGAGCATTATCGCTGGAAGACCTCGAACGACCGGCTTGTCGACGCACTCACGCGGGAAAGTGGGGGGCGTTAGCAAGATCACTCTCCCAGCGGTTTCAACGCCCAATGTGGCCCAGGCCCTCCGGCCGGCGCGCACCGATCCAGGATCGCCCGCGAATTCGGACCCAATCTCGACGACCTGTCCCTGACCGCGTGACTCTCGCCGACGGCCAGTTGCACCTCGAGTCCGCGGACGATCCGCGCCCACGCAACCATCGACGCGGAGGAGAGCCGGGTTGACGCGGGAGCATGGCCTATGCTCGGATAAACGAAGCGTAGTCGACCGATGATTCGTTGCGGCCATCGTGCTGGAGACGACCCCATGTCCTTCCTTCGTGGAAACAATCTGGTCGTGACCTTGGCTCTGTTCGCGGTCGCCGGAGTCGCGTTGCCAGCCACCCTGGCGCTGGGCCGGCTGAGAACCGCGGTCGCACCCACCCAGACAAAGCCGCGAACCCCGGCCGAAACCATCGCCTCCGATTGGAGCATGGCGATCACTCACGAGGGGCAAATGGAAATCCTCTACAAGGGGGTCTCCGTGGCGAGCACCCGACTCCTTTTTTGGAACGCCAATTGGGCCTTCGCCGGCTCCCAAATCCGCCTGCAACCCCGCGGAGAAAATCAATGGAGTCTCACCGGCGGCGTCCCAAGCTTCAAGGCAAGGTTCTCCGGCTCCGTCCGCGAAACGGCTCCAAACCAGCTTCGGATCGACCTGGTTCTCGACGCCGACCAGGCAATCCCCGACTTGATCGGTGGCGGATGGGAATGGAATTTCAAGCTCGATTCACCGGTCTTCGGCGGTCAAGCCGCGGATCCTGACCTCTTGCCTGACAATCATGGCTGGACCTGGCAAGTCGGCGGCGGCAAAAACGTTTCGTTTCGTTTTGATGAGGCGACCGCCAAGGTCTACTTCGAGCAAAACAGGAAGAACACGGTCCGGACTTTCTTGATCTCGGATCGGCTGGCAAGCGGTACCCGCGCCTTCCACATGACCCTCGAAATCCCGCAAGGGGGCCGCAGGAATCTCGATCCCTCGGAACGCTACGACCCCGAGCAACCCACCCAATGGTTCAAGGACGCCCTCGATCAGCATCTCTCCCCGGTTGACCTCAGCTTCCTCAATCGCAATGATCGCCCCGCCGGCAAGCACGGACCCATCCACGCCGTCGGCGACCAGATGGTCCACGCCGATGGAACGCCAGCCCGATTCTGGGGCTCGAATCTGACCGCCAGCGCGCTCTTCTCAACCCCGCGCGAAGAGATCCGGGCCCAGGCCAAACGCATGGCCCAGCTTGGATATAACCTCATGCGCCTTCACCACCATGATTCCGATTGGGTCAACCCCAACATCTTCGGAGCCAAGGCCAAGGGGAGTCGCCAGCTCGACCCCAAATCGCTCGACACGCTCGATTGGTGGATCAAATGCCTGAAAGACGAGGGAATCTACGTCTGGCTCGACATGGAAGTCGGCCGCGTGATCATCCCCGCCGACAAACTGACCGATGGTTCCGAGGACGTCGCTCGAAACAAGGGCTCCATGAAAGGATTGATGTACTTCAATCCCCAGATTCAGAAGCTCATGAAGGATTTCCAATCGCGATATCTCGGTCATAAAAACAAATACACCGGGCTCACCTATCGCGACGACCCAGCCCTCGTCGGGGTTCTGATCACTAACGAAAACGATCTGACTCAACACCAAGGCAACATGATGCTGCCGGATTACAAATTCACGACGCATAACGCGCGCTGGAGTCGGGGATATCAGGCCTTTGCCAAAGCCCATGGATTGAACCCGGCGGAGGTTTACAAGACGTGGCTGCCCGGCCCGTCCAAGCTCTATCTCGCGGAGGCCGAGCACGAATTCAATGC
>JAKBAP010000285.1 GCA_021808995.1 Planctomycetota bacterium
TCAGGACCGGCGGGCCCCCCTCCCTGGTCGGGTTGCGAGGCCACCATGGTGTAAGGAGGAGGAACCGCCGCCTGACTCTGCGATCCAAAATTCACAAGGAGGCCATAGGCTCCGACCGGTCCAATACCCGGCGCTGCCATGACCTTGATGTAAAACTCCTCGCCCGGCGTCACGTTGTAGAGCGGATACGAGATGGTTGCCCCCATTGAGGCGGGCGCCCAGGTCGAGCCCAGGAGCGAGATGCTCGAACTGTAGATCATCAGCTTGGGCGAGAGCAAGCTCAGGTTGCTCGACTGAACGGTCACGTCCATCGTACCGATGGTGTCGGTGGGAACGGTAACCTTGTACCATTCGGCATCGCCCGCGTACGTCAGATTGAGGTTGGGCAGCGTGATCTGGGCCGAGGCATTGATGTAAGAGGTGATGTTCGACGCTTCGGGATAACCGATATTGCGAGTCCCATTCTGATTGAATTGATCATACTGCCGGGGACCATAGACCGCCTGGATCCCCGCGATGTCGTCAGAGGTCAGCGCCTGCTTGAGACCGTTATAAGTCTCATACATGACCGCGGTTGAGTAAGTCGAGCCCCCCAGTCCGAGGGCGTGGCCAAACTCGTGGGCGGCTACTGTCATCAGGTCGTAATTGGTGTTGATTCCCCAGTCGGCTTGGGAATTCAGAATGATGTCGCCGGCCGCGGTGCCACCATTCGCGGGAGGAGGCAAAAAGGTCATGGCCAGCGTGCCCGCGCCCAGCGGGGCCGCGCCGATGCGGATGTCTCCAACGTTGGGGTCGCCCTGCTGATAGCCGGGCGCGCCCAGAGGCTCGCCATTGTCGGAGACCACGCTAAAATTGACGTTGGTCACGTTTTCCCACAGCGTCGCCGCCCCCTCGATCTGCTGCTGCCACGATGACGTTGGCGCGATCGCGTTCAGAGTCTGGAACAGCGAGCTGGGCACTCCGCCAATGCTCGTTCCGTCGGGCATGAAGCTAATGGTAATCCGGCTGTCATAGGTCCACAGGTCGCCGAGCGTGGAATACAAGAGCAGGCGGGGCTCGAGTGCCTCGGCGGTGAGGATGTTCCTGCGGTGCCGCCGATGGGGGGGATTGGTTCGATCCAATTTTCGCGGGAAGCCAAGCATGTCGACCACTCCATTGCGAGCTCATGGGATGCGAAATACGACGTGAGTCGGACGCCAATTCGTGGCGCATCGCCAGAAATAGGCGATCGAGACTCAGTGCAACCCTAGTCCCGATTCGAGTGGTCGATCAAAGATGATGACGAAACGCGACATGGCGTGGCTTCCGCACCACGTTGGGTCACGACAAACGCGAAACGGCGAGTCGATTCCCGCGAATCGCTCGCCGTGCGTTCAGTCGAACTGAAGTCAATCACCCGAGCCGATTAAGGGCCGCGGTTGATGAACCTGGTTCCAAGATCAGTGCTGGACCGAAGCCTTGGCGGGAGCCTGGGGCGCGGGCGCGATCTTGGCCGGGGTCTGGGGCGCGGGAGCAACCTTGGCCGGAGCCTGGGGCGCGGGCGCGATTTTTGCGGGTGCCTGGGGCGCGGGTGCAACCTTGGCCGGAGCCTGGGGCGCGGGCGCGACCTTGGACGGGGCGGGCGCGACCTTGGTCGGCGCTTGCGGGGCGGGCGCGACCTTGGACGGGGCGGGCGCGACCTTGGTCGGCGCTTGCGGCGCGGGCGCGACCTTGGTCGGCGCTTGCGGTGCGGGCGCGACCTTGGACGGGGCGGGCGCGACCTTGGTCGGCGCCTGGGGGGCGGGGGCGACCTTGGTCGGCGCCTGGGGGGCGGGAGCGACCTTGGACGGGGCCGGGGCAACCTTGGTCGGGGCCTGCGGCGCGGGAGCAACCTTGGTAGGCGCTTGCGGCGCGGGGGCGACCTTGGCCGGTGCATGCGGTGCCGGGGCGACCTTGGAGGGCGCCTGGGCGGCCGGCATCACCTTGCCAGGACCCTGGGCCGTCGGCATCACCCCTTGCGGGCTCTGGCCGGAGGCTCCCAGGGCAAGAATCAATACCACACTGGTCATCGCGATGTCCTCTTGTGAAGAGAGAGTTTCGGTCGACGTCTCGATCGAATCGGTGAGCGAATTTCCCCTGATGGTTCGGCGGGTCGATTCGGGACTACGTCCGATCGCCAACACCACCGTCCCCGTTTCCGTCCACGCGGCACCCTACGCGGGCAACCCACGCGGCGACATCCGCGACCCTGCTATGAATCGCGGACGAATCCAAAGGCCTCGGCACGGCGGCGGAAGCCTCAAGCCGGTCTTCATGGCCGACTCTCGCTCTCCACCCCAGGGGTGGCCATTCCTGGTTATCGGCATCCCCCTTCCACGCGCTTACTGATCCTGGGAAAATCGATAACTTGCCGTTTTGACGAGCTCTAGGGACTTTGACGAGTTTCAAGAGGCTCGGGGTTTTGGTTGGCGAAATGGAATCGATCTGGCGGGTGCCAGGTGCCGAACCTTGAAGGGGTATGAGAGAGACGGCGCGACAACGGGGGAAAGATCCTCGGCGATTCCGGTGATGGAGCACGGATCACACGAGGACACGCGCCGGCGTCAACTTGCTAGACTCAGACATTCTCTTCTTCGGGTATTTGGGGGGCAGCATGCGCATGGGCAACTGGCTCGGAGGTTTGGTGCTCGTGACAGGGATCGCCACGGCTCAGGTGGCGGCCGTCGCGGGCACTCCCGAGCGCGTCACGTCCGTACCGCTAGGACAAGCGCTGAACGGGCAATCCGGTGATCATCATTACGGCGTCTACGTGCCAACACGATTTGGCGGCCAGCTCTCGGTCAAGTCCAGCGATGGGCGGATCGTCGATCTGAAGGGGCCAAAGGGGGCGAACTGGCAAAATGGCCAGGAGGTCGGCGTCGACCTCCAAGGCTGGTTCGTCTTCAAGGTGGAAGGGGCCAAGGGGCCTTACTCAGTCGAGGCGTCCTTCACCCAGGTGGGGGAAAGCCTTAAAAAGCCCTGGAATTTCTATTACTGGCCGACGAAGGCCGACTCGATCCACGAGCCGTGGGCGGGGGGCAACGGTCGCGTCGACACCATGGAAGCCCGCGGCGACGACCAGATGCTGGCCACCCCTGGGGGGTACATCCCGCCAGGGCAAGACATCGTCTTGGCCGGTCCCAACGGGCTCCTCGAAACGCTCCCCGCCACGGGGGACGACGCGACCTGGTTTCCCAATATCTTCGACGACCTCACCTGGCTCGGCCCCGACAAGGAGCACGGAAACCAGATCACGCGATTCCAGACCCAGTCGCCACTCCTCAAGTACGACCAGATCTTCGGCACCTCCGCTCGCCAGTGGGAAGCGGCCTTCAGCCAGAATCGCGACATCTCGCGGTGGCCCGGCCACTGCCTGGGAGGGGCGGTTGCCTCGATCCTCATGAACGACCCCATGCCCGCCACCTGGTCGGGCATGACCAAGGACGAGCTCAAGGCCCTCTACGCCGAACTCGGCGAAAACCACCTCAACCACCGTATCGGTGATTACGCCACCGATATCCCCCCCGGCCCTCCCAGGCCCGGGCAAGACCCCTGCGACGCGAAGGCCCCTCGGGTCCACGCCATGCTCGAAACCCACATCCGCGGCGAACGGAAAGCCGTCCTTGCCAATCTTCGCGCCTTCCCCCCTCGGGGAACGGTCAGCGAGGTCTGGAATCACGGCGTCTACAAATACATCGCCAAGTTCGAGTCGATCCCCGGACGCGGCCCCCGCGCCGTCAAGCTCGCCGTCGAGGTCCACGCCAACTCCGGCTCCTCCCTCAACGGCCAGGACGACAACGACCGGGTCATCAATTACGAATATAGCCTCGTCTACGGCCTCGACGGCCGGGTCGACGAGTCCAATCCTCAAGCGGCCGACTGGATCTCCGTGGGGGGCGAGGCACTCTACGCTCCCTTGAATGTCCTGGAGCTCGTCGAATCACGCTGGGGTGGCCACAACCCCCATGTCACCGAGGCCAACGTCCGATCCCTCGACCTGGCCAACGGCGGCGGTCTGAAGCCAGGCCGGATGATGGCGTCAGCGCCGATCTTCCGACCCGTTGCTCAGTACGAGGCCGGCCGCGCACCCATGGTCGCCGACAGCGAGAGACGCTCCCAACGTGTTGGGTTCTTCCGGTCGATCTTCGGCCGTTAGTTCCCGACTCGCTTCTGGATTGCCCACTCGCCCGTACCTGGCCGCCCGCCCCTTGGGCTCGCGGCCAGGTACGGGCGGGTGCGTTTCAGTTCCGATTCGTGTCGGCGACCGAGACGATCACGGGGGTTTTGGCGATCACGCGGATTGACTCGATTGGGGGTATTCAGCGGGCCGGACAAACTGTCTGATCCAGCGGCTTTTCGTCGTCGGTATTTTCGTCACGGCTGTTCAAGTTCGCCGGGATGCGAGTCGATGAAGAGGATCGAGTCGAGAAGATCGCCCTTTTCCTCGACGGGCGAAATCGATTCAAGATTCCTGATCGCGGGCCGACCGAGGCGACGCCATGAGCTTGACCAACACCACAATGCCGCGACCTTCGCGAATCGATCGCCCGCGTCCGAGTTCGCTCGCGATCCTGATCGAGGTCCCGGCGGTCTCCGCCTCGAGGCATTCCTCGCGTCGGTTTGACGCGGCGGCGATCGCAAGACCCGCGCGAGCCTATCGCCCGGGCGCTGGCCGCGCCCGAGCGGCGACGCCGACTCGGCGACGGTTGAGGCGAGAAGTCCACCTGGCCGCCCGAGTTTTCCTGGTTTTGGCGATCGTGGTGGGGGGCGGGACCCTCCTCGGTATGGCCCGACCTGGCAGCGCGACCTCGACTCGTGACGCGGGCCCCAGCATCCCTCGCGTGGCGATCTCGACCGAGCCCGCCATCGCGGCACCAACCGCCGACCTGACAAAGCCCGTCATCTTCACGGGCTATCTGCTCCCCGACGACGCACTGGAGGCGCCTGATCATGAAGGAGGTTGACGCCGCTCTCGAGCGGCTCCACGTCGAGCGAGGCCAGCCCGATCGGCCCGCCGCCACCCCCCCCGCTCCGCACTGGGCGAGACGCGCCGACCCCTCGGCGCGTGCTCGGCTCTGGTCGACGCCCTCCGCGCCCACCGCCGCGACCGCCATCGAGCTCGCCTGGCCGGCGGTCGTCCTCGAGCTCGAGCGCCAGTGGGGCGACCGCTTCGTCCGGCTCGCCGACGCCCTCGACCAGGCCCGCGCTCGCGACCAGGCCAAGGTCGTCCTCTTCACAAGCTGCCACCGCGCGGAAGGTCGCACCACCCTTGTGCTCGCCCTCGCCCGCGCGCTTGCTCGGAGACCGGAAAAAACCCTGATCGTCGACGCCGACCTGACCGGGCCGATGCTCGCCCGGCTCCTGGGTCTGCGCCCGGTGGTCGGGCTTGAGGACGTTGTCGAGGCAGGGGCGTCCCTCTCGGACGCGGTCGTCGCCTCGGTCGGTGGCTCGCTTTCGATTTTGCCGCTCCGTGGTGCCGTCGCCCGGCCTCGCGATTTCCTGGCGAGCGCGGGCTGGGCTTGCACGATGGCCCAGCTCAGGTGCGACTATGATCTGGTCGTGCTGGATGGCGGCCCGCTTTTCATTGGCCTCTCGGCGGCCATCCTCCATCGCTCGGTCGACGCCGCCGTCCTGGTGCGAAGGCCGGGCTCGAGCGGCGAGCGAGCGATCCTGCGAGCGCGTGAGGTTCTCGAGGCCGGCGGCACGCCCCTGTTAGGCCTGGCCGAGACCTTCACCTGAGCCAGGGGAGGAAGGAACCATGTTCCTGGCTCATTTCGGTCTCGATCGCAATCCCTTTGGCGAGACCACCCGCGCGAGCGATTACGTCCCCCTGCCCAGCCGCGAGTCCGCGCTTCGGCGGCTCTGTTACATCCTCGAGCATGATCAAGGTCCAGCGGCCCTTCATGGCTCGCCGGGGCTGGGAAAGTCGCTACTCGGCCGGCGGCTCGCTCACATGATGGGCCTGACGCGGGTCGTCGACCTGGGCTTTCCGACGCTTCCAGCGAAGCGATTGCTCGATTCGATCCTGGCCCAGCTTGGCCCGCGATCGGACGCCGCGCCCCCCCATGACGACCCGCTCTCGGAGCTGCGTGATCGCCTTGCCCGGCTCGCCGATCATGGTGATCGCCCGCTGGTGGTTGTTGACGACGCCCACCTGATCCGCGATCCGGAAACGATGGGATTTCTCAAGCTCATGCACAACTTTCGGAGTCAGGGTCCGCCCGACATTCGCGTGTTGCTCGCGGGGGAAACGGAATTCCTGCTCGATCTCGACCCGGGCCTGGCGGACCTGGTCGCGTGCCGGGTCTTGCTCGAACCCCTGCCCGCCCAGGAATCCGTGGCTTACGTCCGAGGGCGGCTCAAGCTCGCCGGGGCAAGCCGGCCGATCTTCACCGAGGGCGCGCTGGACGCCCTGCACTGGGCCGCCCTGGGCCGACCTCGCCATTTGAACCGGCTTGCCAATCTGGCGCTCTTGATCGCCTACGCCCGCGACCTCGACATCGCCGACGAAACCGCCGTCACCCTCGCCGCCGCCGAACTCCCCGCCGCCGCGTGAGTGGACTGGCACCCTCATGTTGAAGTCAACCGCCGCGGGCCAGGATTCTGGATTGAAAGCCCAGTTGATCAAACGAGGTTGTTGGCGTAGGATTTGCTGTACCATCCTCGACTTTCATCATTCGGCCCTGCCGGCGGCCGTTTTTCGGCTGGTTTCCTCAATTCATCCCTTGTGAATGAGGTGTGACCTCGATGGAAACGTCGCGCGAGATTCCGGAAACGCACCCCCTTCATCGCATGTTCCGCGGGCTTACGGAATATGCGTTCATGAACGAACTCGGGATTGGCGATCCGTCGCTGGTCGGCTATGTCTCGGGTCTGCTGGCGACCTTCGTGCCAAGCGCCCATGTGTGGCGGCTGCGGGACGAGCGCGGGCGCCGGCTGGGTCAAGTCACTGAGATG
>JAKBAP010000286.1 GCA_021808995.1 Planctomycetota bacterium
CTCGGGAGGAACGCTTTCGGTTGGCGCGCTCGCCGGATTTCCCGAATCGTTTTGCTCAAGCCTCGAGTATGGCTCGGGCGGGCTCTCGCGGCGGGTCGTGCGATCGGGCTGCGCGCTTCACGTCCCAGACCTGGCTCGCGTGCTCACCCCGGACCCCAGGCTCCCTCGGCTGCTCGAGCTTGGATTTCGGGCCTATCACGCGGTCCCCCTGGCGGTTGACCAGAGGATCCTGGGGGTCATGGAGTGCTTTCGCCGCGACGCGAACTCGCCCGACTCGGAATGGCTCGACTTCCTTCGGATCCTCGCCCGCCAGGCGTCGATCGCCGTCGAGCACGTCGAGCTCTTCGCGGGTCTACGCGCCTCCAACGTTCAGCTCGGCCTGGCTTATGACGCCACGATCGAGAGCCTCTCACGCGCGATGGACCTTCGCGATCACGAGACCGAGGGGCACAGCCGCCGCGTCACCGAGCTCACGGTCCGACTGGGCCGCAAGATGGGGCTCTCCGAGATCGAACTGGTCCAGGTGCGCAGAGGAGCCCTCCTGCACGATATCGGCAAGCTGGGCGTCCCTGACCGGATCCTGCTCAAGCCGGGAGCGCTCACGGAAGAGGAATGGACCATCATGAAACGGCACCCAACCTACGCCATCGAGATCCTCGGCACGATCGACTTCCTGAAGCCCGCCCTCGACATTCCGCACTACCACCACGAGCGCTTCGACGGCCGCGGCTATCCCGCCGGGCTCGCCGGCGAGGAGATCCCCCTGCCCGCCCGGATGTTCGCCGCCGTCGACATCTGGGACGCGCTCTCCAACGACCGACCCTATCGAAAAGCCTGGCCCAAGGAACAAGTCGTCGAACACATCGGCTCGCTCTCGGGAGCGCATCTCGACCCCCAGGTCGTCACCCATTTCCTTGAGATGGTCAGGGTGGAATCCGACGCCCAGGACGTCATCTGGCCCATGCCCGTCACCACCAGCCTCGACCAGCCCACGCTCGGGGGCGGTCTCGCTCGCGCGGCGGCCATGCCTGGGATCCTGGTCGTTCACCCGGACGGAGATCGCTCCCGCGAGGTCGCGAGGAAACTCCACGAGCTGGGCCTCTCCCCGACCATCGCCACCGACCACGATGACGCATGGAGACGAATCCAAGATAACGTATATGAGGTAATTATAATTGACTGCTCATGCCAGCGAGTCCGTTCCCTGGACCTGGTCACCCGATTACGGGCCATGACCGGGCGTTCACACGCGCACGTGATCGCGATCCGCGACCCAGAAATCCAGGGAGACTTGTCTCTGTCGCCTCGCCTCATTGATGATCTGATTTCATGGCCAGGCGCGCAAGACGAGCTTGGTCCGCGGCTCGAGCTGGCTCGCGGATCCCTCGAGCTCAGGCGCGAGCTCCTGACCCGCTCGGTCGAAACGGAACGACTCCAGGACGAGCTGAGACGTCGCGACGAGCGGATCGCCGACCTCGCCGCCACCGACCACCTGACCGGGCTCGCCAATCGCCGCCAGATCCTCGAGGCCCTGGGCGCGTTCCTGGCGATGTCGTCACGACGCGACGAGCCGATCTCGATCCTCATGCTGGATCTTGATTATTTTCGCGCCTTTAATGAAGAGCTTGGCCACGCGGCCGGGGACGAGGCCCTGCGGACCATCGCCGAGGTCCTCCGCCAGGCGATCCGCCGAAACGATCTGGCCGCCCGTTACGGCGGCGACGAGTTCGTCGTCTTGCTCACCCCGTGCGACCAGGAAACCGCCAGCCTGGTGGCCGAGCGAATCCGCAAATTCGTGGCCAGGGCCGATTGGACATCGCGCCCTGTCACGACCAGCATCGGGATCGCGACCTGCCAGGCAGCCCCCTGGGACGGCGATGAGCTCCTGGCCAAGGCCGATCACGCCCTCGCGATGGCCAAGCGCAGGGGGCGCGATCGCGTCATCAACCACGACGATCTTGTTCGCCGCCAACACCGCGAGCTCAGCCCAGCCAACGCGGAGGGGACCATGGGCTGATTCAGGTCGGCTCAACCGGGGACGTGAACGGACGCCCCTCCAGATCCTCGATCGCCCGCCGAATCTCGTCCGGGATCGGACAGGGGCGGCTCGCGGCGTAGTCGTACAAGACCAGCGTCGAGCTCGACCGCGCCGCGACCAAGCCCTGGGCCCGACTCACCAGCGCGTGCTCCATCGCCATGCTGCTGCGGCCGATCCGCGCCACGCGGCTCGCCACCTCGACCGTGTCGGGAAACTCCACCGGCGATCGATAATCGCATCCAATCGCCGCCAGGATCGGTCCTACCCTCGTCCGCCTGAGCCGCTCGAACAAGGCGAATCGCTCGGTATACGCGATCCGGGCCGACTCGAACCAGCGAAAATAGATCGTGTTATTCACATGGCCAAGGGCGTCTTGATCACCCCACTGCACGGGCAAGGCTATCGCCACGGGAAAGCCGGCGAGCAGGGGGCTTGGGCTGACAAGAATTTCCATGATCATAAGTCTCGAGGGGCGATGATCGATCCACGAATAATTTTACGGGGGGAAGGGCACGACGGCCAGTCAATCCCGCGGCCTCGTTCCCGAACGGGGCGCGCCAACGGACTCTGGCGGTTCCTTGAAAATCGTGATTGACGCTGACGCGGCGAGGTCGGGACCACGACTTCGCCGAACACGGCTCATCGAGTATATCGGCCAGCGAACGTTGGAAGTGGACGCCCTAGGTGCTTCACGTCGGCGCATCACGTGACCACGGACGTGAGTCCATGGTCCGAACGGGTCGTGGGTCCAATAACCTAGGGGCTTGAGCCCGAACGGGCCGTGAGTCGGCGCTTGGCCGGGAGCGGGATCCACGAGAGCGGTGACTCGATCCGTAGGCGAGAGAGTAGGAATTCTGGGCAGGAATTGGGCTTACGCCAGAGGTTGGAGGACGTTCGTCCCGTCCGATCCACGGACTCGCGTCCGTGGTCAGGCGAGCGGTCCGGGTCCATCAAGGGTCGGCCCTCGATCCTCCAAGCCTCCGAGCCGCCGACACGCCAAAAACCTTCCGCGCGGACCGAATGCAAGAATCCGCATGGCGGACCCTCCCGAAAGGGCGAACGAGTGATTTTCAGTCTGGATGCTTGCGTCGCGGGGTGGGGTCGGTTCCAATTCTTGTATTCTCCTGGATTTGAGCGATGGGGGCGGCCAGGCATGATACGGGTTAAGGACCTCCGGGTCGACTATGAAAACACGTGCGCGGTCAAGGACCTCTCGCTCGAGGTCCACCCTGGCGAGGTTTGCGGTCTCATCGGACCCAACGGCGCGGGCAAGACCACGACCATGCGCGCGATCCTGGGCCTGATCGAGCCCACGTATGGCGAGATCGAGGTCCTGGGTGTCGACGTACGCGAACGGCCCGAGGACGTCCACCGGGTCATGGGCTTCATGCCCGATTTGCCGCCGGTTTATGAGGACCTCAAGGTCTGGGAGTTCGTCGATCTCTTTGCCTCGAGCTACGGAATCCCCCGCCGCGATCGTCCGACCGCGGTCGGCAGGGCGCTCGATCAGGTGGGCCTCGCCGAAAAGCGAAACACGCTCTCCGCCGAGCTCTCGCGGGGCATGCGGCAGCGGCTCATGCTCGCCAAGACGCTGCTCCCCGACCCGTGGGTCCTGTTGCTCGACGAGCCCGCCAGCGGGGTCGACCCCCAGGGACGCATCGACCTGAAGAAGATCCTCAAGCGCCTCGCCGACGAAAGGAAAACCGTCGTCGTCTCGTCGCACATCCTCACCGAGATGAACGAATTCTGCACGTCGGTCGCCGTAATGGAGCGCGGGCGGATGGTCGAGAGCGGGCGCATCGAGGACGTCAACCGCCGCGTTCTGGGCGACGCGCTCGTCGCCGTCGAGGTGCTCGATGGGCTCGAGGCGTTTCATGAGGTTATCCAGGCCGATGACCGCGCCGGCGCGGTCGTTCGCAACGGCGAAATGCTCGAGTTCCGCTTCCGCGGCGACGCGGCGGCGGCCAGCGACCTGCTGACCACGCTCGTCAGGCGCGGAGTGCGAGTGGCGTCGTTCAATCGGAGCCGCGACAATCTCGAGGAACTGTTCCTGAAGCTCGGCTCACGGGAGCTCGCCTGATGCACGAATGGCCCATTTCAGAGTGGCTCGACAACCCAATCCTGGTCAAGCATATCCGCTCGCGACTGCGCCCCCAAGCCCTGGCGAGCGGCGTCGCGGTCGTCTTGATCCTTTGCCTCTGCATCGCTTGGGCCGGCTTGCGGTCGGCTCTCTTTCAAAATGGCACCGCGTTTGGCCTCTATCTCTGCCTTCAGATGGTGATCCTGGTCCCGATGGGGGGTTCGCAGGTCGGCGTGGCCATGGCTCAGGCCAAATCGTCGGGGATTCTCGACTTTCATCGCGTCTCGCCCGTAACCCCGTCGGCGCTCGTCCTGGGCTTCTTTTTCGGCGGGGCGATCCGTGAATATGTCTTGTTCGCGGTCACGCTTCCTTTTTCGCTTTTGTGCCTGGCCTTTGGCGAGCCATCGTTTCGCGGCTTCGTCCAGCTTACCATGGCCCTCGTCATCATCGCCTGGTTGACTCAAGGGCTGGCGCTCCTGAACGGGCTGATGACGCGTTCCTATCGCGGCTCGATGGGGGTTATGGGCTTGGGCGGGGTCTTTTTCCTGTTCCTGGGCGCTCCGCTCTTGTTCGCGACCTCCCGCGCCTCGGCCCTGGTCGAAATGGACATCAGGCTCGGATTCTATGGTTTCTCGCTCCCCTGGCTCGCCGTGGTTGTGATCGTGGCCGCGCCGATCCTGGCCCTCATGTTCCTCGCCTCGCGCCGTAAGATGGAATCCGACCTCAACCACCCGCTCTCCAAAAGGCAGGCCCTTCTCGCTCTGTGCGTGATCGCCTTCATTCTCGTGGGAATCTGCTGGCGCGGCGAATTTGGCCAGGCCCGCTTGCTCGGCAGGCTCAATCGCGACGATCTGCTCGTTATCGACATCATTTTACTCTACCTCATGGTCGTCGCCGCCTTGATCGTGGCCACCATGGTCACCCCCAATCGGGCTGAGTATCTCAAGGGGCTCTGGCGCGCGACGAAACAGGGCAAAAAGCGGCTCTCCCTCTGGCACGACCTTTCCCTGAGCCGACTCTTCGTCGCGGCCGCGTGCCTGGTCGTCCTCGTCGCGGCGACGGTCGTCGGCGGCCAGATCAACGAAGCCCAGGGCCCCCAATACACCCATCTCGGTTCGTTTTCACTGGCGACCGCGACGGCGGTCCTGGTCGTGGGCTACCTGGGGCTGGCGTTGCAGTTTTTCATGCTTCAATTTGGCCGGAGAGGGCCAACATATTTTACCCTCTTTGTGTTTTTCGCCTGGCTGCTACCGCTGATTGCCGGCGCGATCCTGGCTTCGAGCTCCACGGTCAACCGGCCCGGGGGTGCGTCGGTGTTGATTCTGAACCTGAGCCCGGTCGTCGGCATCGGCTTCCTGGCCATCCCCTCGTCGGACTACGCGCCCTCGTTCGTGAGGGGGGCTCAGGCCTGCGCGTTCACCCCGGCGGCCCTCTTTCTATTCGTTTTTGGCAGCTTACTCACGATGGCCCAGCGCGGGGCGAATCGCGAATTTCGGTTGTCACAGAGTGGCCTGGGGATCGACACTAGCACCGTGGTGGTTCCGGTCGTGGGCGATCAGGCCCGGATCCAGACGCTTTGAGATCGGTTCATCCCTCGGTGATGGTTTCCTGCCAGACGCGTGGGGAGCGACGAGAGCATGCCAGATCAATCCGTGACGACGTGGCTCGAGAATCCGATCCTGGTCAAGCACTATCGGTCGCGGCTGCGTCCTCATGCATTCTGGAGCCACGTGGCGGTCGTCTTGATCCTCTGCCTGGGAATCGCGTGGGCCAGTTTCAATATCAGCGCCTATCCGAGAGGGACCGCGATTGGGCTCTATCTCTGCCTCCAGGCGGTCATCCTGGTGGTGATGGGAAGCGCTCAGGTTTGGATCGCGATCTCGGGGGCAATGGCGTCCGGGATTCTCGATTTTCATCGCGTCTCGCCCGTCTCCGCCAGACAGCTCGTACTGGGGTTCCTGTTCGGGGCTCCGATTCGTGAGTACGCCCTGTTCGCGATCACGCTTCCTTTCCTCATCCCATTCGTCTCCCTCGGCGAGCCATCCGTTAGCGGACTTGCCCAGATCATGATCGCGTTCCTGCTGTTGGCATGGCTCGCCCACGGATTGGCACTCATCATCGGGCTAAGCTTGCGCTCGTATCGGAGATCGATGGGGGCGATGGTTGTCGCCGCGCTCGCCCTTTTCTTCATGATGAGTCCAATCCTGCTCCCGACCAATCGAGCCCTGGCACTGGTCGAGTTGGAGATCCGGGCACGGTTTTTTGGATACTTGCTCCCCTGGTTGGAGGTCGTCTTGATCCTAATCGCGCCGATCTTGACCCTGATCTTCCTGGCCGCCATTCGCAAGACGCGCTCGGACCTCAATCATCCCCTCTCGAAGCTCCAGGCCCTCGTGGCGGTCGCGGCCGTCGGCCTCATGATCGAGGGGCTTGTCTGGCGCGGCGACACGTCCGTTTCCACCAAGCTGGGGCCGATCGATGTCGAAGTCTTGCTCAACACGAATCCACGTTACTATGAGCAGATGCCCAGACCCTTGTCCGTGGAACCGCGGCAGCTCTTATTGATGAACATCATGCTGATTTATGTCGGCGTCGCCGGAGGGCTGCTCGTCATCCCCTTGGTGACACCCGACCGGACCGAGTATCTCAAGGGACTGCGCCGCGAGAGCAGGCAAGGAGGCAAGCGTCTCTCCCTCCGGGACGACCTGACCCTCAACCGAGCCTTCATGGTGGCGGAGTGCCTGATCATCCTGGCCATCCTGACGCTCGCCGGAAGTCATCTCGATGGGGTGAGGATAGCAGGGTATCGGCACCCAGGATCCTACTCGCTGGCGGT
>JAKBAP010000287.1 GCA_021808995.1 Planctomycetota bacterium
CCCGCCGAAGTTGGCGAGGCTCAAACTGCTCGGCGGGGCGGTCGAAGTGAGCGGCCCGCGAGAGACCATGTTATCGTTCACCATTCCGATATTCGCCCACAAGTTCTGGTTATTATTATAGTTAAAACGATTCGTTGATGTAGAATCCGTCGTAGCCTTGGGTGGTATGGGTGACGATGACCTCGTCGCTCGCGAGGCTCCCGAATGACGTCGAGGAGAGCCCTCCCACGTTGAATGTCAAGGACGTCACCGGTTCCGTGGGATTGATTGGGACGCCCGAGTAGTAGCTCCAGCCTGGTGTCGGAGTGACTCCAGGGTACAGGGGCAGATCCGTGGCATAGGTGAAAGTGCCCGTGAACTGGCTGGAGCCGTTGAAGGGCTGGAAAGAGTCCCGCTGAACGCATAGCCGACAGGCGAGGCCTGGGCCGAAACGACACAGCAGAGGACTCCCAGACCCCATCCCAGGATCAGGCCGACTTTGGAGGACGTCATGCGAATTTCTCTGAGTTGATTGAACGCAACATTGAAGTCACACAAGCGGGTGTCTAAAAGAAACTTCGTTTTTTCGCAAGGTCAATTTGCATGCTCGTCAGGGTCGTTTCCCTTTCGAGATGGGCCTATCAGCATGTCGATCGACTCTTGAGGGTGGCGGATGGAGTGCTGAATCGCGGCCGACGGGCTTTTCTGATTCGAACCCTCGATCCGGAACAGCGTCGGGTTCCGCGGGCACGACTTGACCTGCCCCGAGCTTTCCGCGTGGATACGGCTCGCCTCCTCGCGAAGCCCGACGTCGCGGCGGTCGCGCGGGCTTTACGGCGAACGACTCGAGACTCGGTTGCCTCGCGAAGTCCGCGACGACGGCTGGATCCGAGTTGCGCGAGGAAGGCCCATCCTCGTTGCTTGCCATACTGTGAAAGATGGCCTCATCGGGTTTTCATCCGCGAGTACGGCGACAACGGGCAAGGAACGACGGCTCCTTTCAAGAATCAGGTCCCGCCGGTCGATTTCGTCGTCTGGCTATCGGCTGTTCCGCGCCCTTCCCCCGAATTTGCGGTATTATTGAGGTCAGGCCGTGGATCGGCGACGTCTGGGGTCGTTGGCCGTTAGCCTCTTCCTAACGATTCCGCCGGGATTGATCGGGTTATCTTCCGGTGGTTTTTGGGAATTCGACCGATGAGCGGGAACGGTCTGGTCGAAAGATGAAGACGTGGCGGGCTCGAATACGGCGGGGCTGGTTCGCGTCTTCCTGATAGGCGAGCTTGATTGAGCGAGCGGACGAGGTAGGAAATCGACACCAGACGTTTTGATGACGACACGGGGTCTCGAGCGGCGAATGGGTCGCTGGTTCGAGGCTGGCCCGGTCCAGAAAGGTCATAGCGCGATGATGAGGCGACACCTTGGCCTGGTCCGGGCCTTCTCGGCCGCGGGCCTCATGGCTGGAATGATGGGAATGGGGGCCCTGGCGACCGCCCAGACCCCGACGACACGCTCGACCGCCGCGGAGCCGACATCGCGGCCCGTCGACGTCGCGACCGAGACGGTCGACCTGCTCAAGGCCAGCCAGGCGGGCGATCTCGCCGTGGTTGCCCGGGGCCAGGGGCAGGACCATGTCCGGCTGTCCATTCAAAACACGTCCAAGCGCAGGCTGAATGTGATCATCCCGCCGGGACTGGTCGCGGCCAACCTGGTGGGCCAGGGAGCCGGCGGCGCGGGGGGTCGCGGCGGCATGCAGAACATGGGGCTGGGCTCGATTTCCAACCGTGATGGGGCGTTTGGCGACTTTCAGGCCGCTCCGCGGGTCGGGCTCCGCTCGGTGGCCGCGGTCGATGATCGCCCCACCCATGGACTCGCCGTTCCCGTGGGCGAAACCCTCGACCTCTCCGTCCCCGCCGTCTGCCTCGATTTCGGCAAGCCGGCCCCGACCGGGCGGGTGAAGCTGTCGCTCATGGATGTGAGCGACTTTACCGACGATCTCCGCGTCAGGCGCGCCCTTCGTGCCCTGGCCACCCTGGGCACGAGCCAGGGAGTTGCCCAGGCCGTCATGTGGAATCTTCGCGACGATCTGTCGTTCGAGGCGATGTTCCAGCAGACCGGCAAATACCTGAACGCGAGCGAGGTCGTGCTGGCCAAGAGCTTCATCGAGGCCCTCGACGCCTCGAGCGAAGGGGACCTGGTCGACGCCGGCACGATTTCGCGGGATCGAATCCTGGTCCGGCTGCGGGGCGAGGGGAAGCTCGCGCCCGAGGCAAGCCGGATCGCCAGCCAGTTGGAAGGCGTCCGGATCATGGGCCTTCCCGTCCGCCTTGTGACCGACAACGCCGCCCCGGCGGCGGGATCGCCGAGCCTCTTTCTCGACGTCCTCTTGACCGAGGGCAAGGTAGGCGAGACCCGGGGCAAGGTCCTGGTCGGCGGCCAGACCCTGGATCAGGGCTTCGCCCCACTCGGTCGTCTGGAATTTCGCGAGAATTCGTCAGCCTCGGTGATCGACGCGGACGCGCTCGCGAAAACGCTTGGCCAGACGGTCGCCTCGGCCTTCGTGACGGTCAAGACGGCGAAAAAGACCACCACCAGCACGACCGTCCGGGTGACCAACCGCCTGCCGTTCACAATTTCCAGCCTGGTGCTGCGAGCGGGCTCGTCGGCCGGCTCGCCGCCGGTCTCGTTTGATGCCCTGGGCGTCGGGCCCCAGCGGTCGATGCTGCTGCCGGTTCAGGCCGCGGGCGCGTCGCTGGTCGAGCGGGTCGAGCTCAACGGCCTTTGAGACCGAGCCCGACTGGGCTCGTTCGGATTCCCCGAAACGCGATGGCCGCGCCCCTTGAACTCAAGGGGCCGCGGCCTTTTTCTTGGCCGACTGACTCCTTGCCGGTATGCGTGGTGCCCCGCTAGAATCCTGAGTTGTGTGAGCCGACTCTCGCGACGGTCCGGCCAACCTCCCTCGCACGCGATCCGACGATGCCTATGGAATACGATAATCCCTATGCGCCGCCGATGGCGGACCTTGATAGTTCAGCTTCACTCACGGAGGTCACCGATGGCTGGCGCGACGGGACCTTGCTCGTCGTGCCCAAGGGAGCCGAACTCCCCGACCGCTGCCTGAAATGCAACGCGCCGGCCCACGGTTATCGCTTCAAGCGGACGCTCTACTGGCTGCAACCCGCATGGTTCATCCTGTTCCTGATGAGCCCGCCGATCTACATCGTCGTGTATCTAATCGTTCGCAAGAAGGGAAAGGCGACGGCTGGCCTCTGCCTGACCCACCGCAAAAGAAGGGTGCTGGCGATCCTGATCGGATGGCTGACCTCGCTGGCGGGGATCCCGACGGCTTTCCTAGCGATGTTCGTCCCGGACCATTACCGGCCGATTCCGCTCATCGCCGGGGTCGTGTTGATGGTGGCTGGACTCAGTGTCGGCATGATCGGTTCCCTGGTTCTGATCCCCAAGCGAATCGATAAAAGGTTCATTTGGCTCAACAAGGTCTCACCCGACCTGCTCGAGTCATACCCCCCCTGGCGCGCATGAGCCCAGAACGCCGCCGTACCCTGTTCACCGGCCGAGTCCAGGGCGTGGGCTTCCGGGCGCGTTGTGCCTCGATCGCGCGAAACCACCCAGTCGCGGGCTACGTCCGAAATCTCCCCGATGGGACCGTTGAGTTGGTCGCCGAGGGTAATCGCCAGGCGATCGACCGATTCCTAGACGAAATCTCGGCCGCGATGAACCTTTACATCGCGTCGGCCGTATCTCATGATTGGGATAGTCTTGAAACTGTCCAAGGGTTCGGGATTCGAGGTTGAACCCCCCCTTCGTTACGTCGTGACCCCTCGCGGGGCATGCATTCTTGTCTCATTGGCCCGTCTGGATCTCGCGAACGACACCCATGAAAGCAATCACGATCGCCCTTGCGACCGCCAAGGAAGCCATTCGCCAGCCCGCCTTTTTCGTCATGGCGTTTTTCGCCGGGGCGCTTCTCATCGTGACGATCTTCGTGTCGTACTTCACGTTCGGCGAAGATATCAAGATGTACAAGGACACGGGCCTGACCACGATCTCGTTTTTCTGCATGCTGCTGGCGCTCTTGACGGCCAGCTCGACGGTGGCCGACGAGATCGAGGGCAAGACGGCGATCACGCTCTTGTCCAAGCCGATCAACCGCCGCCAGTTCATCATCGGCAAGTTTCTCGGAATCGAGCTGGGCGTGCTGGCGCTTTACACGATCCTGGGCGCGCTTTTCGCGGCCGGCGTCTGGTACAAGTATCCTTACGACATGCGGGAATCGGCTGGGAGCGTGGTCGAGAGCAGCAAGCAATGGGCCCAGGTCTATCAGGTGCTGCCTGGGTTGGCGTTGGGATTCTTCGAGGTCTCGATCCTGACCGCGATCAGCGTGGCGATTTCGACGCGGCTGCCGATGCTCGCGAACCTGGTGGTTTGCATTTTGATTTTCTTCCTGGGGCACTTGAGCCCGGTTCTGGTCGAGGTGGCCGGTCAGGGCCAGGTCAACGACCTGGTGAGCTTCATGGCCAAGCTTTTCGCGTTCGCGTTGCCGTCGCTGGAGTTCTTCAACGCCGGCCCATCCATTTCGACCGGCGCTCTCATTCCGTGGGTTGGGTACGTTTTGCCGGCCTTGGGCTATTGCGTGTTGTATTGTGGAGCAGCATTGCTGTTCGCGTTTCTTCTGTTCGAGGACCGGGACCTGGCCTGATCTCGCCCAGGGGCGAGGGGTGGTCGAGCCCGTCGCCTCGAATCACGGGTCACGCGGGGTTCGCGGGCCGCGCGGCGAGCCGCGGGCGCGTTATACTCTGGCATCGGTTCGTCCAGCCGCCTCGACGTTTTCATCCAGCCTTGGCGCTCCCGCCAGGGGGAGAGCTCGCATGCAGGTCGATGCGTACCATCGCGCGCGGATGCTGGCCGGGGCGGATCGCCCCATTCGCTTGATCCGCTTCCTGGGTCTGATTCAATCGTTGCTCGTGATCTTCCTGCTGGGATTGTCAGGGATCTTCGTCTCGCTGATCGCCTCGCGCGGCGAGACCCGATTCCCGTCGTCTCGATTAAACGAGGTTCCCCAGTGGGTCTCCGGGCGCTCAGGCGGGTCGGACCAGCAATTTCACCTCTATGACAACACTGGCGTCTTCCCGTTGATCGCCGGCAGCTTGCTTTCCGACAACCCCGTCCACCGGATGGCCGGCCGGGCTCTCGACCGCCTGGCCACGAGGATTCCGTCGTTGCGATGGAATTTCGAGGCACTCGAAACACTGCTGGCCCTCTCGGCCGTTTCGATCTTGGCCCTGACGGTGGCGGCCTGGCTCCGCAAGCGGATGATCGCCCGGTCGGCCGTCAAGCTGGCGACGACGCTCCGGAAACAGATCCACCGGCAGATGTATCGCCTGGGCCAGTCCTCGCTGCCGGCGGAGGGCCTGGGACCGGTGATCAATCTCTGGACCCGCGAGGTCAACGACATCCGCGACGGGTTCCTCGCCGACCTGGACGTCATCCCTCGGGCTCCCGTGCTGGCGGCGGGGCTGCTCTTGACCGCGATTCTGGTCTCGCCCGTGCTCCTGGCGTTCACCGCCTCGCTCGGCCTCCTGGCCTGGCTGATCGTGCGAATCTGGCGCCGCGAACACCGCCTGCTCGCGGAAACGGCCCTCCGCCAGGCGTCCCTTCAGCTCAGCTTGCTGCACGAGGATCTCGGGCTCCTTCGCACGGTTCGAGTCTACGGCGTGGAAGAATTCGACCGCGAGCGCTTCGACAACCACCTCGAACATCACGAGGAAGCCGAAATGCGCCGGCTGATCACCAACGCCCCCTGGAATCTCGGCGTCGGGCTCGTGTTTGGGCTCACCAGCGTCGTCGGCCTGGGGTTGCTCGGCTTCAGCATCCTCATCAAGCAGCAAATCTCGATCGCGACCATGGTGATGCTGATCGTGGCCCTGGCCGGTTTGGCGTACCCGGTCCTGGAATGGCTCAGGTTCAATCGCGTGATGCGGCAGGCGAATCGCTCCTCACGAGCGTTTTTCGAATTCCTGGAACGTAGACCCGAACTCCACCAGGACGTGGGAGCTCAGTTCCTGAACCCCATCAAGGACCGGATCACGCTCGAGAACGTCACGCTCGAGAGCCGATCGGGGCGAACCCTGCTGCACGATTGCTCGGTGGAGATCCCGGCGGGCTCGCGCACCGTCATTCTCGGGTCGGACGACGATTGCAAACTGGCCCTCGCGTGCCTGATCCCCCGGCTGATCGATCCCCGCGGCGGCCGCGTCCTGATCGACGGCCGGGACATCCGCGAGGTCACCCTCGACTCGATTCGGGCACAGGTCGCGACCGTGTTCCAGGCCGATCTGGTGTTTACCGACACGGTCTCGGTGAATATCGGCCTTGGCGACCCGATCAACACGCTTCCCCGAGTGATCGAGGCGGCCAAGGTCGCCCACGCCCACCACTGCATCCAGGACCTACCCCACGGCTATGACACCCAGATCGGCCCCCTAGGCCATTACCTGAAACCCGACGAGCAATACCGCGTGGCCCTGGCCCGGGCCTATCTTCGCGACCCCTCGATCCTGATCATCGAGGAACCACGCGGCCCCATTGATGACGACACCCGCAACTTCCTCGACGACACCCTGACCCGGCTCACCCCGGGGCGTACCGTCATCCTGATCTCACACCGAATCGAGACCATCCGCTCGAGCGACCTGGCCATCGTGCTCCAGGACGGCCAGGCCATCGAGGTCGGCCCCCCGCGCCGGCTCGAGCACGACGGGAAGCTGTTCCGCCACTTGCTCTATACCGAGTTTAACGAATTCGCCTCGGGCGATATCGAGGCCGGCCGGCTCGAGCTCGCCGACATGGTCCGCAAGTCGAAGTGACGAGCAAGGCCCGTCACCTCGAACGAGATGGTCATCACGCGAAGTCGTCGACCGTCGGCT
>JAKBAP010000288.1 GCA_021808995.1 Planctomycetota bacterium
CTTTACCGTCCTCGGCAATCACAACTATTCGAGCCCTGGCTCGTATCCGGTGACGGTCACGATCACGAAGGCCGTGATCCTGGGCTCGACTCAACCGGCCGGCTCGATGATCGTCGCCAACAGCACGGCCACGATCGCCCCCGATTCAGCCCTGACAGCCCAGGGGACGACGATCTCGGGCGTGCAATACATGAGTCTGGCGAACACCAACGGGGGTAATCCGGTCGCGGTCGCGACGTTCACCGACACCAGCGAGACCCAGCTCCCGGCCGGCTATTCGGCCGTGATCAACTGGGGCGACGGCACGACGAGCCCCGACACCAGCATCACGTCTCAGGGGACGTCCAGCGGGATTGTCTTTACCGTCTTCGGCAATCACAGCTATTCCAGCCCTGGCTCGTATCCGGTGACGGTCACGATCACGAAGGCCGTGATCCCGAACTCGACCCAGCCGTCGGGCTCGCTCACGGTCGCGACCAGCACGGCGACGATCGCCCCCGATTCGGCGATCGTAGCGCAGGGGTCGGCGGTTTCCGGCATCGAGGGACTCCCGTTGAGCCATGCGTCGGGAAGCCCGGTCCTGATCGCGACCTTCACCGACACGAGCCAGACCCAGCTCCCCACCGGCTATTCGGCCGTGATCAACTGGGGCGACGGCACGACGAGCCCCGACACCAGCATCACGGCCCAGGGGACGTCCAGCGGGATCGTCTTCAGCATCCTTGGTGACCACACCTACGCGGAGGTTGGTTCGTATCCCGTGACGGTCACGATCACGAAGGCCGTGATCCCGGGCTCGACCCAACCGCCGAGCTCGACCGCCGTCGCCTCCGCCACGGCCGTCATCGCCGACGCCCCGCTGTCGGCCTCCAATCCCCAACCGATGGTGAACGCCACCGAGGGAACCCCCTTCAACGGAGCCGTCGCGACCTTCACCGACCTCAATCCGTCGGCCACGATCGCCCAGTTCCACGCCACCATCGATTGGGGCGACGGCTCGCCCCTGTCGCTCGGCATCATCAGCCTGGCCAACGGCGTCTTCACCGTTACCGGGAGCCACACCTACTCCCAGACTCTCCCGGCGGGAGCGCCCGCCACGACGATTCCGGGCCCGCAAAATGGCGTCTTCGGGCTCAAGATCAATATCGTCGACATTAACGGCTCGATGCTCAACCTGACCAACACCGCGCAGGTCGCTGGAGTCGTGCTCACGGTCTCGGGTCGGATCGATCCGGCGAGCAACTCCAGCATGATCACCCCGAACGCGATCACCAACGACGTCCAACCGATCTTCACCGGCCTGACCAACCTTCCCTATGCCAAGGTCGTGCTGTACGCGGTCGCCGTCACCCCGACGGGGAACGGCCCGTTGACCGTGGTTGGTCAGGGTCAGGCGAACATCTCCGGCTCGTGGGCGGTCGCCCCCAGCGCGGCCCTCACCGACGGGTTATACAATTTCTATGCCCAGGCGGTGGACCAGGCGGGGCAGAACTACAGCACGTTCGCTTACCTTGGCGGTGTCACGATCGACACCGTCGGGCCGAAGATCACGGGGCTGTTGTTCAACCGGGTCCACGGCCAGATCGTCTATACCATCCAGGATCTGGGGGGTTACAACAACACGGGCTCCGGGGTCGTGATCACCAGCCTGATGGACGCCAGCAATTACGCGTTCACCAAGGCCAACGTCCCCCGTCAGGACGCCTTCAAGATCACCTCGATCAACGTGTCGCCAGGGAATCAATACGGGGTCCAGACCGTCACCTTGACGATCAACCAGGGCCATTACCTCCGCGGCGGCCGGTATTACATCACGATCAAGGCGTCTTCGCCTTTGAATCCGAGCGGCGTTCGGGATTTCGCCGGTAACAGCATGGACGGCGAGTTCTACAATTACTTTCCGTCCGGCAACAACGTCAACGCGGGGAATTTCGTCGCGGAGCTGAACGCGATTCACAACGTCATTTACGAGCCGATCTCGACCGTCGGCACGGCGACGCCTGTGAATCCTCCTGGCACCCTGCCCGGGAACCAGTACATCGCGACGTACACCCCGCCCAGGATCGCCAGGGCGCACCCGATCGGAGCGATGGCCTTTCACTCACGGCCGCGCCATCACCGGGTCTGAGCCGGCTCGATGAGCGAGTGAATACCGGAAATCGAGGCGAGCGCGTTCCGCCACGGCGGGGCGTGCTCGCCTTCGTTCGCGCGCCAGGGCAATTTCGAGTTGACCTCGTCACGATTTCCGGGTTTCGGTTCGAGAATCGACGTCGCGCCGTTGAATCAAACACCCTCGGAGGCCATCCTTCAGCAGGGCAAGGAACGTGGACGGATTTCCACGAACAACTCGGATGGGGCGCGGCAACGGATTCCGGCACTTCGGGGGAGGCGACGGTTGTTGGCGCGACGGCCGCGATTGGGCACGACATCCGCCACCCACAAGGGACGATCGACATGCTGACGAGCCCATTTCGAAAATGAAACGGCCCTGCTCGGCCGACCCCTTGACTCTGGCCCATCGGCGGCTGTATGCTTTGATTATTGATAATTCGGTGTGCATCTTATCCAGAGTGGCTGAGGGACGGGCCCGACGACGCCACAGCAACCGGTCCATCAATTGCGATGGACGCTGGTGCTAACTCCCGCCCTGCGTGATTCCGCGCGACAGCGCCGGACAAATCGCCGATGGGGCAGATAAGATGGTCTCGAGCGATCGCTCCCAACGGTCTCTCGTTCCAGCTTGCCCATCCACCATCACGGGCGGTCTTTACCGCGACAGCCGAACCTCTCGAGGCTCGGCTCGCGGGTCGTCATGAACCCGTTCGAGCGTCGACTCGCTCCGATGAGATCGCATGCCGGTTCGTGGCTCATGAAGGGAGATCAACCGGTGTCGGCGGAACGTGTGCTTGGATTGTCGTGTCGGCTGTGCGGCAAGCGCTATCCCAAGGAAGCGCTCAATTTTTGCACCGACGACTTTGGCCCGCTCGAGGTCATCTACGATTACGAGGAGGTCGCCCGGACCTTCAACCGCGAGGCCGTCTCCGCTCGCGGGCAGTCGATGTGGCGTTATCTTGAGCTCTTGCCGCTGGACGGCGAGCCCACGGTTGGCCGCCACGTTGGGCGGACGCCGCTCGTGCGGGCCGATCGACTGGCCAAGGTGCTAGGAGTCTCCGAGCTTTACATCAAGAACGACGCCGTCAACTATCCGACCCTCTCGTTCAAGGATCGGGTCGTGGGAGCGGCCCTGTCCAAGGCGGTCGAGTTTGGTTTCCAGACGGTCGGCTGCGCCTCGACCGGGAATCTCGCCAACAGCGTCGCCGCCAACGCCGCCGCGGCCGGGCTCGAGGCCTATGTGCTCATTCCCGATGGGCTCGAACAGGGCAAGGTTCTCGGGGCGATGATCCATGGCGCGAAGGTCATCGCCATCGAAGGCAACTATGACCAGGTCAACCGGCTCTGTTCGCAGATCGCGTTTCGTTTCGGCTGGGGATTCGTGAACGTCAATCTACGGCCTTATTATGCCGAGGGATCGAAGACGGTCGGTTTCGAGATCGCCGAGGATCTGGGCTGGCGGGCACCCGACCATGTGGTTTCGCCGATGGCTGGCGGGAGCTTGATCGGCAAGATTCACAAGGCGTTCAAGGAGCTCGAATTATTAGGGATGCTCGACGGTCCCGTCACGACCAGGATGCATGGCGCTCAGGCGACGGGTTGCAACCCGATCTCGGCGACCGTCAAGAATGGCGTGAGCAAGGTCAGGCCGGTCAAGAATCCGCGGACGATCGCCAAGAGCCTGGCGATCGGCGACCCGGCCGACGGTTTTTTCGCGTCCAAGCTCATTCGCGAGACAGGCGGGTGGAGCGACGACGTCGACGACGAGTCGATCGTCGACGCGATGAAGCTCCTGGCCGAGACCGAGGGGATCTGGACCGAGACGGCTGGCGGCGTGACCCTGGCCGTGACCCAGAGGCTCATCGAACAGGGGCGGATCGACCGCGACGAGTCGATCGTGGTCTGCATCACGGGCAACGGGCTCAAGACCCAGGAACCCCTTCTTGAGCGCCTTGCGCGCCCTGTCGTCATCAAGCCCAGCCTCGAGGAATTCGAGGCCCTGGTCGAGAAATTCACCCCAGCCCTCGCGGCGGTCTGATCGACCGTCCGACAGGGATCCTCATCGCACGAAGCTCATTCGGAGACGCCTTACATGCCCGTCGTCAGAATCCCCACCCCGCTGCGCCCTCATTCAGGCGGTCTCGACAAGGTCGAGGTCGCCGGCGGCACCGTTCAGGAGCTGTTTGACCAACTGGGCGCGACGTACCCCGCGCTCCGCGAGCGATTGTTTGACGGCGCGGAGCTCAGGCGGTTCGTCAATGTCTATGTCAATGACGAGGACATTCGCTATCTCGACGACCTCGCGACCGCCGTCGCGGCGACGGACGAGGTCAGCATCATTCCGGCCGTCGCTGGGGGCTAAACACGTCCTTGATGAGATCCCAGCGGTTCGCGGATCGGGGCCTTTCCTCGCGCGGGCTCGCCGCTAGACTTGATTCTTGATTCAGATTGGGAGGATGAATGGTTCTCGAGTCGCTTGAGCGATACAGCCGTCAGATGCGATTTCCCCCGCTTGGCGAGGCGGGTCAGCGCAAGATTGTCCAGAGCACGGTCGCCCTTTGCGGGTGCGGGGCCCTGGGAACGGTGCTCGCGAACCACCTGGCACGCGCCGGCGTCGGGCGGTTGCGGATCATTGATCGCGATTTCATCGAGACCCACAACCTTCAGAGGCAGATCCTTTTCGACGAGGACGACGTCGCCCAGAATCTTCCCAAGGCCGAGGCCGCCGCTCGGAAACTCAGGGTCGTCAACTCGTCGATCACGATCGAGCCCGTGGTCACCGACATCGACCATACCAACATCGTGGAGTTGGTCGGCGACGCGGATCTGATCCTGGACGGGACCGATAATTTCGAGACGCGGTATCTGATCAACGACGCCGCGGTCAAGCTCGGCAAGCCCTGGATTTATGGCGGCGTGATCGGCTCGGAGGGTCAGACAATGACCGTGATACCGGGCAAGACCCCCTGTTTGCGCTGTCTGATCGAGACCGCGCCTCCGCCGGGAATGACGCCGACATGCGAAACAGCCGGCGTACTGGGCCCAGCGGTCGCGGTGATCGCGTCGTTCGAGGCGGTGGAGGCGCTGAAGATCCTCGCCGGCGCGTGGGACGCGCTCAACACCCACCTGATCATGGTCGATGTGTGGGACTGGACATTTCGCCAGCTCAAGATCGCGGGGCTCATGGGAAAGATCGACTGCCCATGCTGCAAGAAGCGCGAATTTGAGTGGCTCGAGGGGGGACAGGGCTCGCACACGACGACGCTTTGCGGGCGAAACGCGGTCCAGGTCGCGGTACGCCGCCAGGACGCGCTCGATTTCGGGGAATTGGCCGGCAGGCTGGTGGGGCTTGGCGAGGTCAGGCGGAACGCGTATATGCTCAGGTTCGCGACCGAGGGGCACGAATTCACGGTTTTCCCCGATGGCCGCGCGATTATCAAGGGGACCAACGACGTCGTCAAGGCTCGGACCTTGTATGCTCAGTTCATCGGCGGTTAAGGGCGAGCCGCCGTCCGCGGTGGGGCCCGATCAGGAGTGGACTTGTGATCTATCTCGACAACGCGGCGACTAGTTTTCCCAAGCCTGAATCGGTCTATCAGGCGCTCGATCGGTTCGCGCGGACGAGCCTGGCGAATCCAGGCCGGGCGGGGCACCGCATGGCCGTGGCGGCGGAACGCTCGCTCGACGCCGCCCGGCACGCGCTCAATCAGTATTTCCATGGCGACGCGCCCGAGCGCTGGGCGTTCACGTTAAACGCGACCGACGCGCTCAATATCGCGATCAAGGGGATCGTGAACCCCGGCGACCACGTGGTCACCACCGACCTCGAGCACAACTCGATCAGCCGTCCCTTGCACGCGCTCGAGCAGGCTGGCGTGATCACGCTGACACGGGTTGTGTCGAGCGAGGGCTATGTCGACGCCGGCGCGATTCGCCGGGCGATCACGCCGGCGACTCGGCTGGTGGCGATGACACATGCCTCGAATGTGCTGGGGACGGTGCAACCGATCGACGAGATTGGGCGTTTGACAAGGGAAGCCGGGGCGTTGTTCTTGCTCGACGCCGCCCAGTCGGCGGGGGTGGTGGCGATCGACTTGCGAACCGCGCGGATCGACATGCTGGCCTTTCCGGGGCACAAGGGGCTTTATGGTCCGACGGGGGTGGGGGCGCTTTACGTTGGGCCACGAACCGACGGTCTCATTCGTCCCTGGCGCGAGGGGGGAACCGGGGGCGATTCGTCGAGCCCGGGCCAGCCGCGGCACTTGCCGTATTTGCTCGAGGGGGGTACGCCGAACGTGCTGGGTGTCGCGGGGCTAGCGGCGGGGCTCTCCTGGGTCGCGAATCACGAGCCCGACGCGCTCAGGCGGCACGAGGTCGACCTGCTCCAGATCGTGGTCGATTGGGCGGCGGGATCGGAGGGATGGAAGATCGCGGGCCGATGGGATCCCGCGACCCATGTGGGGGCGCTCTCGCTGATCGTCCCGGGCGATCTGTCGCCGCAGGACGTTGGAGCGATCCTGGACACGAGTTTCGAATTGGCCGTTCGGCCGGGTTTGCACTGCGCTCCCTATATTCACCGCAATCTTGGCACGTTTCCCGATGGCACGGTACGGCTGTCACCTGGGGCTTTCTCGACCCCCGAGGATGTCCTAGCGTTCACGACGGCGCTGGCGGAGATCACGGCGGGGGTCCTCTAGACGTAGTGGTTCACGATCTTTCATGCCGGTGGGATCGCGTTTCCAAGATGGCTGATC
>JAKBAP010000289.1 GCA_021808995.1 Planctomycetota bacterium
GTGGGTCGCGGCCGACCTCCAGGCCGACCGTTCCCACGGATGCAAGTCTCGAGACAGAGGGATTATAGCGATTTTTCTCGCGACGAACAGCGTCGATGAAGACGTGAGCCCGCGAGACGCCGCGTCGGAGGCGGGTCACTCACGCGAAATCGCCGCCGATGGTCGCGGATCGTGGGGGCTGGTGAGCGCATCACGTAGGTGCGTTCTCGCCGGCGGCCCGAGGTTGTTCGTCGGGATTAGGGCCCGGTCCTCCCGCGGCGTGGCCCTCCCCCCCCGATCGAGAACCCGATGCGTTGGCCGCGTTCGCCGCGACCTCCTCGGGAGTCCTCGCCTGCCAGAGTTGCTTGAGCTGGCCGAATGAACGCAAGGGGGTGCTCCCGGTGAGCGCTTCCTGGGAGAGCGGTGGGAGGGGAGCGCTCGATTTACGAGGAGCGGGGTTGCGGTCGCCGGCCGCGCGGTCGTCGCGTGGGGGGCGTGACGGATCGCCCTGGAATCGGGGTCCGCCGCGTCCTGGTCCGCCGCGTCCTTGCCCGGAATCCGGGCGTGGGCCGCGTGGACCGCCGTCGGAAGGTCGACCGTCGCCGGGTCTGGGGGGGCCGTCGGGTCGACCGCCACGGTCGGGCCGACGGGGTGGTGTCTCGCGAAGCTCGGTGAGCGCGGCCGCGCCAACCGGCGGCATCGTGAGCGACGAACTGGGGGGTGATGGACGCTGGGCGGGTGCCGGACGGCCGCCGCGGGGGCCGCGCTCGCGCGATTCGCCCGCCGATTCCCGTCGCCCGTCCGGGCGCGGGCCGCGCGGGCGCTCGGTGCCAGGCTTGACCATCGTCAGCGAGACGCGTTTCCGGTCGTTGTCGATGCCCATCACCCAGACGGTCACCACGTCACCCACCGTGACGACGTCGTGGGGGCTCTTGATATAGCGGTTCGCCAGTTGGCTGATATGGACCAGGCCCGAGTCCTTGAGCCCGATGTCGACGAACGCGCCGAAATCGACCACGTTCAGGACCGTCCCCTTGAGCTCCATCCCGACTGTCAGGTCCTCGATCTTGAGGACCCCCTTTTTGAAGATGGGCTTGGGAAGGTCGTCGCGGGGATCGCGTTCGGGGCGGCTCAGGGCCTCGAGAATGTCCCGGAGCGTGAACTCGCCCACGCCCAGCTCGGCGGCGGTCGCGACCGGGTCAAGAGCGGCCAGGGTCTCGCGGAGCTGCTTGAGGGCCTCCTTGTCTCGGACGACCTCGGGCGAGGCCCCGACCTTCGCCAGCAAGGCGCGGGCGGCGGGATAGCTCTCGGGGTGGATCCAGGTTCGATCGAGGGGCTCGGCGGCTTCGGGGATCTTCAGGAACCCAGCGGCCTGGGTGTAGCTGACGGGTCCGATCCCCGGAATTTGAACGAGCTCCTCGCGGGAACGAAACGGTCCGTGCTCCTTGCGATGCTCGATGATGTGGCGGGCGGTGAGCTGATTTAGCCCCGAGACGTGCCGCAAGAGCGAGAGGCTCGCCATATTGAGGTCGACGCCGACGAAATTCACGCAGCTTGACGTGACGGTGTCGAGCATTTCCTTGAGCTGCTTGACGTTGACATCGTGCTGGTAGAGTCCGACGCCAATGTTTTGAGGCTCGATTTTCACGAGCTCGGCCAGGGGGTCTTGCACCCGCCGGCCGATCGAGATCGCGCTTCGAAGGGTCGCGTCGTGGTCGGGAAGCTCCTCGCGACCGACCTGACTGGTGGAATAGACGCTGGCACCGGCCTCGTTGACGACGATATACGCGAGCTGGGCCAGGAGCGGGTCGGCGGGGTGAGGCGCTGGGGGCGTTTCGGGGAGCTGGGGTTGCTTGGGCCGGGGCGGACGCGAGCGATTGGGGTCGTTTTTCCCTTGTCCCGACCGGCCTGACCGGGATCGGGACCCTCCCGATCGCGAGCCGTCACGCGGCTTGCCACCGCGAGCCAGGGGAGGGGTTGCCACGGCGGGCGTGGCTGTCCCAGGCTCGGGGGAGGCCGCGGCGGCCGGGTCGGGGCTCGGGGACGCCTCGGCGGCTCCGATGGGCTCGGGCGTGGCCTCGGCGGGCGAATGGTTCTCGGAAGTCGCGGCCGGGCTCGCTTCGGGCGCGGCCGTCGCGGCGGGCTCGTGATGTTCGTTCAGGGTTGCGTGGGGTTCGCCCGGGGCCTCGACCTCGGGAGTGCCTGAATCTTGCGAGCCGCCTGTGATCGGAGGAGGATTCTCAACCGGGATCTCGATCGCCGCCGAGTCGCCAGGCGTCTCCGCTTCCGATGCGGCGACAGCGGCCGGCTCCCCCGCGGTCTCCACGGGGGTCTCGCCAGCGGCCGGGGCCGGTTCTCCCTCGGCGACGGCGGGCGCTCCCTCGGCGGGGGTGGGGGGCTCCTCCACGACGACCGTCAGGCCGGGGCGGGTGCCGTCCTCAAGGATGGGCGCTTCGATCAGGAATCGCTCTCCCTCCGCGATGATCTCGGCGATGAATTCCTCGGTCTCGCGACACGCCGTCCCGTTGCCGATCGCGACCACGCCCACCTGATGCTTGCCGACCAGATTCTTGATATGGAGCTTGGCCTCGTTGCGGCGATTCTGCGGTGGGTGGGGGAAAATCACCACTTGCTCGAGCAATTCCCCCCCCCGATCCAGCACGGCGACCTTGCAGCCGGTGCGGAATCCTGGGTCGATGGCGAGAACCATTTGCTTGGGGATCGGCGGCTGAAGCAAAAGCCCGCGCAGATTCCGGGCGAAGACCTCGACGGCGTGCCGCTCGGCGGCCTCGGTCAGGTCGCGACGGACCTCGCGCTCCATGCTGGGCAGGAGCAAGCGATCCAGCGAATCCAGCGCGGCCGTGCGAAAAATCTCGGCATGGGGGTGCCCGTCGAGCGGCAACTGGCTAAACAGGGCCGCCTCGGCTTCGCCCCTTGAGACCTCGAGCTTGATCGAGAGGGGGCCTTCCTTATCGCCGCGATTGATCGCCAGCACCCGATGAGGAGGAATCTGGCTGATCGGCTCGGAATAATTGAAATAGTCGCGGTACTCGAGCCCCTGACCCTCGGGGATCTCGGCCTTGGTGGTGGCGATCTTGCCGGTCTTCCAGACGACCTTCCGAACCGCGTCGCGCACCGCCGCCATCTCACTGACGGCCTCGGCCAGGATGTGACCCACCCCCTCGAGGACCTTTTCGACGGTGTCGACCCCCTTCTCGGGATCGACCAACTCCTGGGCCGCCGCGTTCAGGTCGATCAGCGCGTCGTCGCGCGTCCACACCCGAAACGCCAGGGGCTCAAGACCACGCTCACGGGCTTCGGTCGCCTTGGTTCGCTTCTTGGGCTTGAAAGGTAAATAGAGATCCTCCAGGCGCTTGAGCGTCTCCGCCCCCCGGATCGCCACGGAGAGATCCTCGGTCAGTTTGCCCTGAGCCTCGATCGTCTTCAAAATCGAATGCTTGCGGTCCACGAGATCGCGCAGACGCTTCACGCGCTGTTCGATCTCAAAGATCACGACCTCGTTCAGATTGCCCGTTTGTTCCTTGCGGTAACGGGTAATGAACGGAACCGTGTTGCCCGCATCGAGAAGCTGAACGACACTCTCGACCTGGACGCGACGGATCTGCAAATCCTGCGCGATCCGCCCCAGGTCGATCGGAATCGGATTGTCCATGGCGATTCTACTCGACACCAGGGGAGACGAAGACGGCGACGACATGGAGAGTCGTTCTAATTAGAATCACCAATGTGATCGACGAGAGCGAAGGCGAAACGTACCCCAACGAAATCAGTCGAGCGCACGAAAACACCTACCCGCGTAACGGTTTGATAAATCTAGGAAAACCGAGTCAGCTTGTCAAGCGCCTCAAGCCCACGATCTCGCCAAATCGCGTCCTCATCGAGCGCGATCACGACAGCCGGTTCGGGATCGATCGGGCGACAGGTGTACGGATGAAGCCAGAATCGAGAGGGGCCTGATAGTCGATGGCCGCCAGTTCGGGGGTTTCGATCCGACGATGGTTTTTCACCCGGCTATCGAGGGCGACGTCGAGAACCCCCCCGGTGAGCAGCGTCCGCTCGACGGGGTAAGGGGGCTTTCCCGACCGGAAAAAGTCCTCGATTCGCAGGACGAGCGGGGTGAAGAAATTCGCGCCTGGGGGGGCGGGGAGGTACATCAGGGTCGAGACGATGGTCTCGCGTCCCGTTTCGTCCGCCAGCCTGACGGCGATCGAGGTATCGTCGACGTGGCCGTTCAGGGTGAGGACGGTCGCGCGGAGGCCATCGACGTACTCGACGAGATAGGCGACCGGTCCCCGGGGGCGGGTGGGTTTGTCGCGCCCCGCGGGGGCGGGGGGGAGGAAATCGAGCGTGTTTTGCCGGATGTCGCCCGGATTCAGGGAGTGGCTGCGTCCGAGGGCGTGGTTGAGCAGTTCCCACGACCAGACGCCGCGATCGCCGGCCTTCCAGACGTCGTCGCCCTCGAGACAGGTCACGGCCGAGACCCCCTGCGGCCTGCCCCCCCGGTCGCGTCGTTCCGCCATGCACTGGAGGGTTTCGAGCGAATGGAAGCCAAAAATCTCGAGATCGCCCCGCGAGGCGACCACCACTTCCTTGAATTTTCGTCCCAGCGGGATCTCAAGCTCGGGGAGCCGCCAGGTCACCGGCAGGCTCGAGCCCGCCATGAACGGGACCTTGAGGGTCCGCGCCTGCTCGACCATGGACTGGGCCTCGGCACGGCTGTACGAGAGATGTTTGTCGAGAAAAATGGGGACCGATCGGCCGGATGCCTTGAAGACCTCGAGCACCTCGTGAAAAAACCGCCCTCGAGGGTAAAGCTTTTGCAGTTTCTCGTTCATGGGATAATCACCGTGCTCGGCGATCAAGAGGACGGCGTCGACGGCGAGCTTGCCGGTTCCCAGGGTGAGGGCCTCGCTGATGGATCGCGAGAGATCGAGCCCGTGTCGCTTGGCCTTGGCCCGGCCCAGGTCGGTGGCCGGGGGCGTTTGCTCGATAAAGAGGCTGGCGATGTCGAAGGGGGGGTGATGGAGGCCATTGCCGTCGTGGACTTCGAATCCGTCCCAGAATCGACCGACAATGTGGTAGGCGTGGGACAGATAGTGATAGGTGGTCGCCAGGGCGGCGATTCTGGGACGCGCGCCCGGGGCCTGGGCCGCTCGCGGATCCAGGCCGACGGGCATGAGCGACGCCGAGGCGGTCGCGACGGTGGCTTCGAGGAAATCGCGGCGGGTGGGATCATGCCTCATCGGGGGGCTCCAAGGGCGGGTCGACACGCGGGCCGGCGGGAATCGATCAGAACTGAGAATAGTCGTCGCGGGCGGTCAGGCCAAGCGCTCGCTCCGGGGGGGCGGGCGGGTTATCCTGGATAGCCCAAACCCGCGCGGCTCCAAAGGGAACTCGCGTGGTACATCGCGTCCCGGATCAGGTCAAGACCAGGCTCCCCCTCATGCAAGACGCCCTCAAGTCCGCGTTTCAGTCGCATCAGGCCGGCGAGCTCTCGCGGGCCGCCTCGCTGTATCAGGGAATCCTCGTCGAGGAACCCGAAAACGCCGAGGCGACCCATCTTCTCGGCCTGGTTTACCATCAACAGGGGGATCATGCCCGGGCCGTCGAGCTGATGACGCGATCGGTGGCCATGAGCCCAAGCGCTCCCGGATACCACGCCAACCTGGCCGAGGCCTATCGTGCCCTGGGACGCCACGACCGCGCGATTGGCTGTTGCCGGGCGGCCCTGGCCCTGCGCCCGGATTACCCCGAGGCCATCGGCAATCTGGGGCTTTCGCTCCAGGCGATGGGGCGGAAGGCCGAGGCCCTCGCTCAATTCCGCCGCGTTCTTGAGCTTCGCCCGGATTTCGCGCCTGGGCATAACAATCTCGCGAATCTGCTGCGCGAGCTGGGCCAGCGTGAGGAATCGCTCGCGCACTGCCGCCGCGCGGTCGAGCTCGACCCGGCTTACGCGCCCGCGCTCACGAACCTGGGGCAGATGCTTCTCGAGCACAAGCTTCCTCGCGAGGCCCTTCCGTATTCCGAGCAAGCCGTCCACCTTCAGCCCCGGTCGGCCGCCATGCGTCACAACCTGGGGAACGTTTACCGCGACCTGGGGCGATACGTCGACGCTCGGGGTGCCTATCTGGAAGCGATCGGGCTTGAGCCAGCGCTCGCGAAGGCCCACGCCCAGCTTGGCGTCACGTTGATCCGCGAAAACGAGCCTCGGGAGGCCCTGCCGTGGCTCCGGAAAGCCGCCGAGCTTGATCCCACCGATGAGTCGATCCTGGAGTCGCTGGGCGAGCTGTTGCTCGAGCTCGATGAATACGCCGAATCCGCGAGGGTACTCAAGCAGGCCCTTGAGCATTCCTCGAGCGAACGCATGACGACCCATCTTTCGCTGGGCTGGGCGCTCCAGGAGGAGGGCCGGCCCGAGGAGGCGATCGTCCATTTCCAGAAGGCCAACGCCTTGGACCCCACGTCCGCGATGGCGCGAAACTATCTGGGAGGGTATTACGAGGAACAGGGGCTCCTCGACCTCGCCGAATCCGCCTATCGATCGGCCATCGCCTTGCAGCCGAGCTTCGCGCTCCCTTACGCCCGGCTAGGGACCTTGCTCAGGGGCAAACTTCCCGATGCCGACAAGGCCGCCCTCGAACGATGGCTCGAGGAAAAGTCGCTGAATCCCGAAGCGCGGGGCCGAGTCTTGTTTTCCCTGGCCCATGTCCTTGACGCGCGCGGCGAATTCGCCGGGGCGGCCGCGCTCCTGGGTGAGGCGAACGCCCTGACCCGCGATCAGAGGCGATCGGGGCGCGACCATGACCCCGACGAGCACACGCGATTCGTGGACAAC